>NZ_JBFBKP010000079.1:0-19213 GCF_040702285.1 Arthrobacter sp. NPDC080086 | reverse complement strand
AAGGACGCGGACCTGAACATTCCGGGCATCGACCTGGAGGGTTCCTTCGGCGGCGCCGACTTCGTCTCCTGGTACGACGGGCACCCGGACGTGCCGCGGGAGTGGCCGCTGGAGGCCAAGGAGATCGCGGTGATCGGCAACGGCAACGTGGCCCTGGACGTGGCCCGGATCCTGTCCAAGCACGCCGATGACCTCCTGGTGACCGAGATCCCGGACAACGTCTATGAGGGTCTGAAGGCCTCCCCGGTCACGGACGTGCACGTCTTCGGCCGTCGCGGCCCGGCCCAGGTGAAGTTCACCCCGCTGGAGCTGCGCGAACTCTCGCACTCGAAGGACGTGGACATCGTCCTGTATGCGGAGGACTTCGAGTTCGACGAGGCCTCGGACGAGGCAATCCAGTCCAACAACCAGATCAAGACCATGGTGGGCACGCTGACGAACTGGATCGCCGAGCAGCCGGAGGACCTGTCCGAACTCACGGCGTCCCGCCGGCTGCACCTGCACTTCCTGCACAGCCCGGTGGAAGTGCTCGGAGACAAAACAGGCGACGCGTCGGCGCCGGGCCGCGTAGCCGGGGTCCGGTTCGAACGGACCGAACTCGACGGCACGGGCAACGCCCGCGGCACCGGCGAGTTCGTCGACTACCCGGTCCAGGCCGTCTACCGCGCCATCGGCTACTTCGGCTCGGCCCTCCCCGAGGTGGACTTCGATCACAGCAAGGGAGTGATCCCGAACGACGGCGGCAGGGTGCTGGACGCCGCGGGCACCCACGTGCCGGGCCTCTACGCCACCGGCTGGATCAAGCGCGGCCCGGTGGGCCTGATTGGCCACACCAAGGGCGACGCCCTCGAGACCATTACCCTCCTGCTCGAGGACTGGGTAACCCTGCCGGCCGCCCCGGCACCCGCCCCGGACGCCATCGTTGCCCTGCTGGAAGGCCGCGGCACCGGCTTTACCACCTGGGAGGGATGGCTGGCGCTGGATGCCCACGAGCGGGACCTGGGCGGCCGCGCTGCGGACACGGGCCTCCGGCGCGAACGCATCAAGGTGGTCCCCCGTGACGAGATGGTGGAGATCTCCCGAGGCGGGGTGGCGGCGCAGGTCTAGGGAACACCGCGTCCACAGTGGCGGCATTCCGGGCAGATAGTCAGTAGGCTTACCGTCATGAATGCACACTCGACGCTTGGGCCGCTCCGGTGAGGCTCCGCCGCAGCAACGCCTCCGGCCGCGGCTACCGGCGCGTGCCCTCCGGTTCCGGGTTCAGCTACAAGGACTTGGACGGTTCCACCATTCCGCCCGGGGAGCTCCGGGACCGGCTGGAAGGCCTCGGCATCCCGCCGGCCTGGACGGACGTCTGGATCGCCCCGTACGAGAACGGGCACATCCAGGCCACGGGTGTGGACGCCGTCGGCCGCCGGCAGTACATCTACCACCCGACCTGGCGGGAGCGGAAGGACCGGGTGAAGTTCGATCGGTCGCTCCAGCTCGCCGAGACCCTGCCCTCCGCGCGGCGCGGGGTCACCCTGGACCTCCGGTCCGAGGGCCTGACCCGGGAGCGGGTGCTTGCGGCTGCCTTCCGGATGCTCGACAGCGGTTCGCTGCGGGTCGGCTCGGAGCGCTACACGAACGAAAACGGCAGCCACGGCCTCGCCACCCTGCTCTGCGCCCACGTTACCGTCCGCAAAAACGAGCTGCGCCTGACCTTCCCGGCCAAGAGCGGCAAGACCTGGGAGTCCCGCATCGACGACGCCGACCTGGCCGCCGTCGTCCGCTCGCTCAAGCGCCGCGGCGGCAACGCCCGCCTCCTCGCCTACAAGAACGGCCGCAGCTGGCACCCGGTGACGAGCGCCGAAATCAATGACTACGTCAAGGAGCGCACGGGCGGGGACTTCACCGCCAAGGACTTCCGGACCCTCCGGGGCACCGTCGCGGCCGCGGTGAGCCTGGCCAGGAGCGGTCCGCAGCCCAAGGTCTCGGCACGGAAGCGGGCGGTGAGCCGGGCCATGGTGGACGCCTCCGCTGTCCTCGGCAACACGCCCTCGATCGCCCGCAAGAGCTACGTCGACCCGCGGCTGCTGGATCACTTCGCCGCGGGGGAGACCATCGACCCCAAGCGGCTGGACTCGGCCGAGTCTGAGATCCGCGCCCTGCTCTACCAGGAGGGCAACGTGGTGCCGCTGCGCTGAGGACCGGCAGCCCGGTCCGGGCTACATCCTCCCGAAGCGGGCCCGGATCAGGGCGAACAGGCCGTAGGCGATGAAGCCGGCGCCGATGGCCAGCAGCAGGAACGGGCCGAACGGATGGTGCTGGAGGGCCTTCAGGCTCCCGTCCAGCCCGGTGGAGGAGGCGGGGTCATCGGTGACCTCGGCCATGACGAACAGCAGGCCGGTGAGGATCAGGGCCACGCCCTTCGCGACGTGCCCGGCCACCCCCAGGCCGCTGATCAGGTGGCCGCGGTGGGTGCCCTCGAAGTGCCGCAGCTCCTCCTTGAACTTCTTGCCCAGTCCCTTGACCACGAAGTACACGCCGATCCCGCCGACGGTCAGGCCCAGACCGATCAGCAGCGGGCCGCCGAGTGGGCGGCTCATCAGGTCCTCGCTGAAGGCGGCCGTGGTATCGCCCGAGTCGCTGCGGACCCCGATCGCGAAATTCGCAAAGGTCCAGCCCACGCTGCCGTAGGCCACGGCCAGGAATCCGGAGGAGACCAGCTTGCCCAGGCGCTCCCCGCGCGGCAGGTGCCGGGCCCGCAGGGTGGCCTCGCTGAGCTGCCACAGCGAGAGACCCGCGCAGCCGATAAACCCGGACCACATCACCGCCGGGCCCCACGGGTTGTCGGCAAGCTGTTCGATGGCGCCGGTCGGCTCGGCCTGGCCGGGCGCGCCCAGGACCAGGGCGACGGCGATCGCGCCGATGACGATGTGCAGCAGGGCCATCACCGCGAATCCCCAGCGGGCCACGACGTCGAGCACCCGGCTGTTTGAGGCGGCCTCGGCCACGTCGACGGCTCCCTCGAGTCCGCCGTCGGCGTCCGGCTCCGCGCCGCCGCCGCGCACCCCGTCCGCCCGCTGTGTCATGGCCCTGAGTTTACGCGCCGGGAGGGTTCACGCCGGACGCCGCCCCCGGTGGCCGGCCCGCGTCCCGACAGACCCCGGGCCACCGCCTGTCCCGGACTTCACACTTGTTGGTAAGTGTGCTTACTATGTGCTGGGGCATGGTTGAACCTTGGCCGTGCCGGCCCGGACCCGCAGACAGACGATAGGACAGCTCATCATGGCAGGAAACCTCGTTGCACGCTCCATCCACGACTTGACCGCAGGCGCCTGGTTCGGCGGCTCGCTGATGGGCGCGATCGGACTCAATGGCGCCACCGCGGAGGCCAAGGACCCTTCCGAGCGCACCCGCCTCTCCAGCCTCGGCTGGAAGAAGTGGGCCCCGTACCAGACCGCCGCCTTCGGCGCGCACTTCCTCTCCGGCCTGGCCATCATGTGGGAGAACAAAGGCCGGATGGCCAAGCAGGACGGCGTCACCCGGCTGAGCATCTACAAGTCGATCGTGACCGCCGCCGGTGCGGGCGTCACCCTCTACGCCGGCATGCAGGGCGCCAAGGTGGAGAAGCTCGCCGCCGAAGGTGCCGAGGGTGCCACCGAACCGAAGCCGGGCGCCTCCGAGGAACTCCGCTCCGCACAGCAGCAGCTGAAGATCCTGCAGTGGGCAATCCCGGTCTTCGCTGGCTGGGTGATCGTCCTCGGCGCCAAGCACGGCGAGATGCAGCGGCCCAAGAACGTCCTCAAGGGCCTCGGCCGCTCCTAGCCGCTCAGCAGTACCTTCCTTCCACGGCACCACCACGGCGGGGTCGGACCCGGCTCGGGAACCTTCCCGGCGCCGGATCCGGCCCCGCTGTGCTGTGCAGGCAGGCGTCGATCCGGCGGCGTCCGGACCGAAGAACGGCCAGGCGGTGGAGCGTGGGCTTTAGCGCGGGTGGCGGGCGCTGAGCCGCTGCACGGCCAGGGCCAGCCAGAGCTGGACCCGGTCCGCGGTCTGGGCCGGGTCGTACCCGGTCAGGTCCGTGATCTGGGCCAGGCGGTAGCGCACCGTGTTCCGGTGCAGGGTCAGCTCCTCGGCCACCGCGGCCACGGAGCCGTTGTTGTTCAGGTAGCTCTCCAGTGTTGTCATCAGTTCCGCCCCGTGCGCGGCGTCGAATTGCCGGAGCGGGTTGAGAGACTCGTTGGCCATGTCCGCGAGCGGGACGTCCTCGCTGGCCAGCAGGAGCGAGGTCAGGCTCAGCCGTTCGGGTTCGTTAACCGGAAGCCCGTGGCTGGCAGCCTCGCGGGCCTCGAAGTAGCTCCAGCGCAGCCCGTTCGGTTTGGTGTACGCCCCGCCCAGTCCGATCGTGGCGTGTATACCCGCCTCGGCCAGGTGGTCGCTGAGGTTGCGGGCCAGGGCGCTGGCGCCGCTGCCGTCGTCGGCGACCACCACCACCAGATCCTTGCCCACCACGGCGGTCACGGCGGCACGCAGCGGCTGCGGCAGCGAGGAGCTTCCCAGCTGCTTGGCGTGGGCAGGCGACTCCGCCAGCAGCACCACGTTTTTGCGGGTGCTGTCGACGCCGATCCCGGCGAGCCGGCGGGCGGCCTCGGTGGGCTCGAGCGTGCCGTGGATGACATCCTCCAGCACCTGGCCGGCGAGGGCCCGCTGCGCCTGCCGCTGCTTGACCATGTTGTTCAGTTCGACGCTGATCAGGTTCTGGGCGTAGCCGATGATCCCGGTGTCCTCGAAGGGCTGTTTCACCCAGAGGGTGCAGGCGTCCCGGCGCCCGGTGGGGATCGGGTAGGACGCCCAGCCGTCGGTGCTGGGGGAGGGGCCGCCCGGGGCACTGTTGTACAGCTCCGCGGTGAACTGGGTCAGGACCAGGTCGGTGCGCAACATCGTCCCGAGGTGCTTGAGCAGTTCGGCCAGGCCGCCGCCGGTGAGCAGCGCCCTAGCCAGGATCTGGTGCCCGGCAATGAGCCGCTCCAGCTTGGCGTAATGGTCCGCGGACTGGGCGTCCGCCACCAGCTTGCCGATGGCGATGAACGGCGTCTCATAGGGAACTTCCACCACCGGCAGCCCCCAGCGGTTGGCCTCCGCCACCAGGGCCGGCGGGACCGTTTCGTGGGTGAGGCCGACGCCGAAGCCGATCCCCACCGCGCCGGCCCGCTGCACCTGCCGCACGAAGCGGCGCTGCTCCGGGGCGGACCGGAGCCGCATGCCCGTGGTGAGGACCAGTTCCCCGCCGTTGAGGAAGCGCTGCGGGTCCTCCTGCTCGGTCACCGCCACCCAGTGGATGTCCTGGTGCCAGGTGGTCTCGGCCAGGCCGGCCTTCGTCAGCCGCAGGGACGGAACCCCCAGCAGGGCGGCGAGAGAAATTGCCATGGATTCAGGATAGCCGCGTGCTGGTCAGGCGCACTAAAGTGCCGCCGGGCCGGTGTGCAGCTGCCTATTCCACCCCCAAGCACCCTGGCATAGGCTCGGACCAGTCACCGATCCCCTCATCCCTGCCTGACCCAGGCCAGCACGAAAGAGGTTGTACACCGTGGTTCAAACCTTGCAGAACTTCATCAACGGCGAGTTCGTCACGCCCGCCGGTACCGGCATGCTGGACATCGTCAACCCCGCCACCGGCGAGGTGGTGGCGAAGTCCCCGATCTCCGTGCAGGCCGACGTCGACGCCGCCATGACCGCCGCGAAGGATGCCTTCGCCAGCTGGAAGCACGTCACCCCGGGCCAGCGGCAGCTGATGCTGCTCAAGCTCGCCGACGCCGTCGAGGCCAACAGCGACGAGCTCGTCGAGGCACAGCACCGCAACACCGGCCAGGTCCGCTCGCTGATCGCCGCCGAGGAAGTCGCCGCCGGCGCGGACCAGCTCCGGTTCTTCGCCGGGGCCGCAAGGCTCCTCGAGGGCAAGTCCGCCGGCGAGTACATGGAAGGCCACACTTCCTTTATCCGCCGCGAGCCGATCGGCGTCGTCGCCCAGGTGGCCCCGTGGAACTACCCGTTCCTGATGGCCATCTGGAAGATCGGCCCCGCCCTGGCCGCCGGCAACACCGTGGTGCTCAAGCCCTCCGACACCACCCCGGAATCCACGCTGGTCCTGGCCCGCCTCGCGGGCGAAATCCTCCCCGCAGGCGTGCTCAACGTGGTCCTCGGCACCGGCGAGACCGGAGCCATGATGGTCGAGCACAAGGTCCCGGGCCTGGTCTCCATCACCGGCTCCGTCCGGGCCGGCATCGCCGTCGCCTCCGGCGCCGCGAAGGGCCTCAAGCGCGCCCACCTGGAACTCGGCGGCAAGGCCCCCGCGATCGTCTTCAAGGACGCGGACATTAAGAAGAGCGCAGCGGCGATCGCCGAGTTCGCCTTCTTCAACGCCGGCCAGGACTGCACCGCCATCACCCGCGTGCTGGTCGAGGATTCCGTCCACGACGACGTCGTGGCCGCCATGGTGGAGCACACCAAGACCCTGCACACGGGCTCGCAGAACGACGAGGACAACTACTTCGGCCCGCTGAACAACGTCAACCACTTCAACGCGGTCACCTCCGTGGTGGAGAACCTGCCGGAGAACTGCCGGATTGAAACCGGCGGCCACCGCGCCGGGGACAAGGGCTTCTTCTTCGAACCCACCATCATCACCGGCGCCAGGCAGACCGACGACATTGTGCAGAAGGAAACCTTCGGCCCGGTCATCACCGTGCAGAAGTTCAGCAGCGAGGCCGAGGCGATCGAGCTGGCCAACGACGTCGACTACGCCCTCGCCTCCAGCGTCTGGACCACAGACCACGGCACCGCGATGCGCGTCAGCCGCGACCTGGACTTCGGCGCGGTCTGGATCAACACCCACATCCTGCTCACCGCCGAGATGCCGCACGGCGGTTTCAAGCAGTCCGGCTACGGCAAGGACCTCTCGATGTACGGCGTCGAGGATTACACCCGGATTAAGCACGTCATGAGCGCGCTCGACGCATAACGCTGCTGCCTAGCGCTGTCGCATAACGCAGGCTCCTGCCGACCACTTCACCCTGAGAAAGGCCCCGCAATGACCACCACCGCCAACGAACTCACCTACCGCCTGGAGCAGAAGCGCCGCGTGCAGGCCGACTTCCCCGGCCCCAAGTCCGTCGCCCTGACCGAGCGCCGCAAGGCCGTCGTCGCCTCCGGCGTCGCGTCCAGCGTCCCGGTCTACGTCGCCGACGCCGACGGCGGCATCATCCAGGACGTTGACGGCAACTCCTTCATCGACCTCGGCTCCGGCATCGCCGTCACCAGCGTGGGCGCCTCCGACCCCGCCGTCGTCGGCGCTGTGAAGGAGGCCGTGGAGCACTTCACCCACACCTGCTTCATGGTCACCCCCTACGAGGGCTACGTCGCCGTCGCCGAGCAGCTGAACCGGCTCACCCCGGGCGACCACGAGAAGCGCACCGTGCTGTTCAACTCCGGCGCCGAAGCGGTCGAGAACGCCGTCAAGGTGGCCCGCCTCGCGACCGGCCGCGACGCCGTCGTCGCCTTCGACCACGCGTACCACGGCCGCACCAACCTGACCATGGCGCTGACCGCCAAGGCCATGCCGTACAAGACCAACTTCGGCCCGTTCGCGCCCGAGGTTTACCGCATGCCGATGAGCTACCCATTCCGCGAGGAGAACCCGCAGATCACCGGCGCCGAGGCCGCCAAGCGCGCTATCACCATGATCGAGAAGCAGATCGGCGGCGAGTCCGTGGCCGCGATCATCATCGAGCCGATCCAAGGCGAGGGCGGCTTCATCGTTCCCGCCGAGGGCTTCCTGCCGGCCCTGGCCGCCTGGGCCAAGGACAAGGGCATCGTCTTCATCGCCGATGAGGTCCAGTCCGGCTTCTGCCGCACCGGCGAATGGTTCGCCGTGAACCACGAGGGCGTCGTCCCGGACATCATCACCATGGCCAAGGGCATCGCCGGCGGCATGCCGCTCTCCGCGATCACCGGCCGCGCCGACTTGCTCGACGCCGTCCACCCGGGCGGCCTCGGCGGCACCTACGGCGGCAACCCCGTGGCCTGCGCCGCGGCACTGGCCGCGATCGGCTCGATGGAGCAGTACGACCTGAACGCCCGTGCCCGCCGCATCGAGGAGCTCGCCACCGGCAAGCTGCGCGAACTCGCCGCCGAACTCGGCGAGGGCTCCGTGGTGGGCGACATCCGCGGCCGCGGCGCCATGCTTGCCGTCGAACTGGTCCAGCAGGGCTCCAAGGAACCCAACCCGGAACTGACCAAGGCGGTTGCCGCCGCCTGCCTCAAGGAGGGCGTCATCATCCTCACCTGCGGCACCTACGGCAACGTCATCCGCCTGCTGCCCCCGCTGGTCATCAGCGATGAACTGCTCACCGACGGCCTGGAGGTCCTTGCGGCCGCCATCAAGGCGCACGCCTAAGCGCTCAGCCTCAGGTAAATCGGCCGGACGGCCGGCCCGGTTCCTAAGCCGGGACCAGTAAGCACCCGGCAGCAGTACCCGTTCGAAGCAGCACCCCCGCATCGCGGGGGTGCTGCTTTTTTGTTTCCCCTCCGTCGCTCCGGCCCCTTGGGCACCACTCACGGGCCCCGCCGGAGGCTGGCCGGGTACTAAAGGCCCTAGCGCGCGTAGCAACAGGTAGTCAGCGGGAAATACCCATGTCAGAGCCGCATTTCGGTCCGCGTAGCCCCGGGCCGCCGACTACTCAGACCGGGGCCGGCGGGGGACCTTTGCCTAGGTAATCACTCGGTCCTTTTTGTAGTACCGGCTACTCGTGTTCGCCTTCCGGCCGCCTCCGTACCGTGGAAGTGAAGAAAGGGCCGGCAGCCAATGCTGGCTGGCCCCTATGAGGGGAGTCGCCATTGAAAACCTCATCACAACTCAATCCCCGGCGAGGGACCCGGGGAACGCAGGGGAGACCTCCTGCCTGACACGGCACCCACGGCCCAGGCAACCGGAGCTTAGTCCGGTTCACTCCGCTACCGCGGACCGGCCACCACCCTGCGTTAGCGCGCCCCGCTACCGGAACCCACTCTGTTCCGGCGGGGAATGCACCGTGCGCGGCCACCGCGCCATGGACGTCAACGATGCCGATCCGTGGGGGCCGTGGCACCAACTTTTGCACGAGAGAGGGGACATGCAAATGATTCAGCTTCAACTTACCCAGAGTCCAGAAGCCCCGGGAGTCCGGGCATGACCGCCGCCATTGCCGTGACCACTGCCATCGCGGTGCCCGCGGAGACGACCTTCGGCCGGGACGGGGCGCTGTTCGAGGCTCTGCTGGCCTTCGTCGCGCAGATGAGCCTGGTGCTGTGGGCGCTCGTGATCTTCACCGTCCTGATCCGCTTCGTCGGTATCCGCGTGTACCGCCGTGCCGCCCGGCACGGTGCCACACGCCAAGCCGCCGTCGTCGCCCCGGTGGACTCCCCGGCGGACCTGCTGCCTCCGGCGGTTACCGCCGTGATCGACGCAGCCGTCGACGCGGCCCAGCCTGCGGTCTCCGCCGTGATCGACGCCGCTGTTGACCTGATCCAGCCGCCCGAAGCGCGCCCGGCCACCGTCACCGACGGCATGGCGGCGGTGGGGGCCGCTTACCCGCCGGAGGACCCGCGCGGAGGGGCCGTGCCGCCCGCCGTGCCGGCGCCCTTCCCCGCGGTTCCCGCCCTGGCAGCGCACGGGGCCGGTCCGGCCATCACGCTGCCTTACAGGAGGCCCCGCGACCGGCACGCCACGGCCCGCACCGATGAGCATCTCCCCGCCATGTCAGTGAGGGCAGCGAAGCCGTGAGCCTGGATATGCCGCTGCTGACATTCTGGCTGTTCGCCGGCGTCAGCATCCTGTACGTCATGCACTTCGGCCTGTACCTGGTCGGCGCCAATTTCTACGACGTGTGGCAACAACGCCGCAAGGCCGTCCGGGCCGTCCGCCGCCGCGTCGACTTCGAGCCGGAGTGCGCCGCGACGGCCACCTGGACCCGTCGTGCGGCGCCCGAAGTCCCGGGGCTGGTCTCGATCGTCGTCGCCGCCCACAACGAGGAAGCCGTCATTGTCCGGACCCTGGATTCGATCGGACGCAGCCTGTACCGCTCCTTCGAGGTGATCGTGGCGGACGACGCCTCGACCGACCTGACCGGCCGGCTGGTCCGGGACTACCAGGTGCGCCACCCCGGCATGAACCTGCGGATCGTGCGCATGCACCACAACGTCGGCAAGGGCGCCGCCCTGAACGCGGCGCTGCGCCGGCACGCCCGCGGCCAGTTCGTCATGACCCTTGACGCGGACTCGATCATTGCCCCGGACGCCATCTCCAACGCCCTGGCCTATTTTGAAGACCCCTACGTGGCCGGTGTTGCCGCCAACGTCAAGATCCTGGAAGAGACCACGGCGCTGGGCATCCTGCAGCGCTTCGAGCATATGATCGGCTACCGCTCCAAGAAGCTGTACTCCCTGATGAACTGCGAGTTCGTCGTCGGCGGAGTGGCCTCCACCTACCGGATGCGGGTGCTGCGGAAGGTGGGCTTCTACGACACGGACACCCTCACGGAGGACATCGGCCTGAGCGAGAAGGTCACCAGCCTCGGAAACCGCCGCTTTCGCCTGGTCTACGGCTCCGACGTCGTAGCCAAGACCGAGGGCGTCATGACCCTCCGGGCGCTGGCGAAGCAGCGCTACCGCTGGAAGTACGGCAGCCTGCAGAACCTGATCAAGTACCGCGGCATGATCTTCAACCCCAGCCGCCGGTACACGCGGACCCTGACCTACTACCGGATGCCGATGGCCCTGCTGAGCGAGTTCACCCTGCTGATCTCCCCGCTGGCGTGGACCTACGCCGTGTACTGGTCCCTGGTGACCCGCACCCCGGCGCTGGTCCTGGGCGCGTACCTCACCATCACCGCCTACACACTGATGACTATCTGGCTCGACGAGAACCTCAGTCCCCGCGAGCAGATCCGGCTCACCATCTACGCGCCCACCGCCTATTTCCTGTTCTACATCATGGACCTGGTTCAGTTGACGGCGGCGGTCCGCTGCATCGTCCGCTCCCGGGGCCTGTTCCGCCGTCCTGCAGTGAACACGTGGAAGTCGCCGCAGCGGGCCGGGAGTACGACGGCGGTGGTAGCCCATGGCACGTAGGCGCCCCTGGATCCTGAGGCTGCTGCTGAACCCCCTGGTGGTCATCGCGGCGGTGGTCGCCCTCGTGGCTGCCGGCTGGATGATGTACACGGGCGCGACCAACGGCATCGCCCAGGCCCGCCCGGGTGCGAACCTGCTGCCGACGCTGGCGCGCACTGCGGGCGGCGCCGCCGGATCTGTCTCCGGAACGGCTGCCGCGTTGCCCACCGCTGGCTGGACCGTCAACCACAGCGGGGACGCCAAAACCTCCCTCGACGTGACCGACGGGCAGGTGATCGGCCAGGCGCTGAAGCTGGACGTCACCAGCTACGCCTCGGGCGACATCACGCTGACCAGCCCCCGCGTCAACGTGGACCCGGGCAAAACCTACCTGTTCAAGGCGTATGCCGCCAGCGAGGCGGATTTCACCCTGCTGGCCCGGCACCACCACGCCGACGGCTCCGCCACCCTGGAACAACTGCGCAACCCGCTGCAGAAGCCCGGCAATTCCCCGTTCACCGTCAGCGACGCCTTCGACACCAACGACAAGACCACGGCGGTGGAGTACGTCTTCCGGATGGCCTCCAAAGGCACCCTCCGGGTCGAGGGTGCCTACCTGGAGGCGGCCGACGATGTCCGTGTCCCGCCCGCGTCCCCGGCCGGACCGAACCTGATTCCCCCACCCGGCCCGGCCGGGCCCCAGCCCGGCGACGCCGACGGCTGGGCCCCCTTCACCTACGGGGCGCTGGCCATGCAGTCCGGCCGTGGCGTGGACCAGGACGGCAGCTACTTCTGGACCCGCATCACTAATTACCAGAACGGCGAGGGGAAGTGGCAGTACCCGCCGGTGACGGTGGCCCCGGACCGGTCTTACGAATTCGGGGCGAGCTACCGGGCCGACCGTGAGGTGGACGTCGTGGCGGAGTTCGAACTGGCCGGGGGCGGACGCATATTCCGGAACCTGGCGACCCTGCCGCCGGCCGGGGAATGGACCACGCTCCGGGACGTCGTCCAGGCCCCCGCCGGAGCCGCGTCCGTGATGGTCACGCTGATTTCCCACGCCAACGGGAACACCGCGGTGCGTGGCTACACACTCAAGGACATCACCCGGCCCGGGCCGCTGCGCTGGAGCCAGCCGACGGTTTCCCTGACCTTCGACGACGGCTGGCAGTCGGTGTATGACCGGGCTCTTCCGCTGTTGAACAAGCACAACTTCGTCTCCACGCACTACATCAACGCCAGCTCCATAGAGACGCCGAACTTCATGACCGCGGCCGAACTCCAACAATTGCACCGCTCCGGGCATGAGATCGCCGCACACAGCTACCAGCACGTCGACCTCACCTCCATCGGTACCGCCCAGCTGGACGAGCAGCTGCGTAAGAGCGAGGACGGGCTGGCCGCGGCCGGCCTCGCCACCGACGACCTTGCCCCTCCGTATGGGCGGATGGATCCACAGGTCCAGTGGTACGCAGGGAAGTACTTCAACGTCATCCGCGGCACCGACGACGGCATCAACACCCGGCAGAACCTCGACCCCGAGGACCTGAAGGTCCTCTACGTCACCGACGAAACCACGCCGGAAACCCTCAAGGAAGCGCTCGCCGAGACCAAACAGGCCAACGGCTGGCTCATCGTGGTCTACCACCAGATCTCGGCTCCCGATTCGTCGGGCACCCAGGAACACACCATCGCGGCGGACCGCAGCACCATCACGAGCGACGCCCTCACCACCCAGCTCCAGATTATCGCCGACAGCGGCATTCCGGTGCAGACGGTAGCGAAGGCGTTCATGCAGCTGCAGGGACCCTGACCGCCGTCCGGCGGTGCGGCCCTGCAGCTGAGGTCACCCAAGAGATACGGAGAAATTCATGACCAGAACCAGATCCGGCTTGGCGCGGGGGCGCGCCTTGCTGATGACCGTCGGGGTGGCGGTGGGGGCCATGGGTGCCGCACTGCTCACGCCCGCCGTGGCTAACGCCGCCGTGGACAACCCTGCGGCGACTCCGCTCGTGTCCTTCACTTTCGACGACAGCATGGCAAGCGCCATCACCCAGGCCGCCCCCACGCTGCAGAAGTACGGGCTCACCGGCACCAGCTACGTGATCACCAACTGTGTCGGAATGACGACGGCGCCCAACACCTGCCGGGCGAACACCGATGTCCCGTACATGACGTGGGACCAGATCACGCAGCTGCAGAACACCTACGGCTGGGAAATCGGCTCGCACACCGTGGACCACCAGTGCCTGGTCAGCGTCGGCAATGACTGCCAGGCCACCAAGCTCACCGCCGCGCAGGTGGAGGCCGAGCTGGCCAACAGCCGCTCCGCCCTGGTGTCGCACGGCTTCAATCCGACCGCGTTCGCGCCGCCCTACGGCGACTACGACATGTCGGCCCTGGCCCGCATCGCCAAGTACTACAGCTCGATGCGCGGCTTCGCGGACACCGGCAACAACCCCTGGCCGCTGGGGGATTACCTGCTCCGTGACGTCCCCGTCCAGGAGGTCACCACCCCGGTCTCGAACCTGAAGGCCCAGGTGGACGCGGCCATCGCCAACAAGACGTGGGTGATCTTCACTTTCCACGACATCCGGCCCTCGCCCAGCCAGGTCCCGGACGACTACCAGTACGGCACCGCCGAACTGGACCAGCTGGCCGCGTACGTGAAGACCAAGGTCTCCGCGGGCCTGATCAAGAACGTCAACGTCAGCAAGGGCCTGGTCAACGGCAGCCCCAACAAGCTGCCCAACGCCTCGTTCAACAACGGCATCGCCGACGGCTGGACCACCGATGCTCCGACCGGCATCACCGCCGACTCCGGTACCAACGGCAACTACCCGGACGCGGCCAAATCGGTGAAGCTGGTCTCCGGCACCACCTCCCGCCACCTCTTCTCGCCCAAGGTTCCGGTCACGCCGGCCACGAACTACATGTTCAAGGCGTACCTCAACGTGGCCGCGATCAGCAGCGGTGAAGTGGGCTTCTACGTCGACGAATACAACTCCGCCGGTCAATGGATCTCCGGGCAGTTCCGTAAACGGGAGAACACCAGGTGGGTGGAGTCGATGAACTTCACATACACGCCAAGTTCCACCAGCGTCGCCTCCGCCAGCCTCCAGGTGTACGTCACCGGGACCGGCATCACGGCCTACGTGGACAACATGCAGATGTTCGCCCTCGGCGCCGAAACCGCCCCGCCGCCTGCCACCAACCTCGTGGCCAACGGCACCTTCGACGCCGGCATCAGCGCCGGCTGGACCACCGACTCGGCCACCACCATCCTGGCCGACGCCGCCAACCACGGCAGCCCCGCCAACCCGGTGAACTCGGTCAAGATGACGGCCACGACGGCGAACAAGCACTTGTTCTCGCCGCAGGTCGCCGTCAGCGCCGGAACGTACAAGATCGCCAGCTACCTCAACGTCACTGCACGGACCAGCGGTGAGGTGGGCTTCTACATCGACGAGTACAACTCCGCCGGCCAGTGGATCTCCGGCCAGTACAAACTCGGGGTCACCGCCGGCGGTGTCACCAACGTGGACCTGACCTACTCGCCGAGTACGACGTCGGTCGCCAAGGCGAGCCTCCAGGTCATCGTGCAGGGGAACTCCGCAATCCAGGGGTACTTCGACGACGTGCGCTGGACCAAACCGTAGAGCCTCTGCCCGGTGCACGAGGGCTGCGCGCCGGGCACAAAGAGAGTAGAAACGAAAGGACGATTGGAGACGCAATGGGCGGGCGCCGGGCATCACGGTTGGTGGTGCTGGCGTCCGTCCTTGCCTTTGCCGCGGGGTGCACGCCGCCCGCCCCGAAACCCGACGTGACCATCGACCTGCTCCGCCAGGACTGGGGACACACCCCCGGCATCACGGCCGACGGCGGCGCCCTGCAGGTCTCCGCGCTCCAGCGGACCATCGTCGAACAGGACGGCTCCGGTGGCCAGCCCAACCCGCCGGTGAACCTCGCCGGCACCCACCTGGAGGCGGCCGGGGACTTTACCCTCGCCGCCACCTTCACGAACATCGGCACCGACGCGACGTGGACCGTCTACAACCAGCCGCCGATCATCGCCGACGAATTTAGGGTCGAACCGGCCTCCCTCCGGCTCACGCTCCAGGGATCGGACCTGCACATCGCCGTGTTCGACGGGAAACAAAAGAAGGACGTGACCCGGCCGGCCCCCGTGCACGACGAGACCGTCACGCTCAAGGACCCCGCGGCCGCCCTGACGGTCAACCGGTCGGGGGACACCCTGAAAATCCTCAACGGCCCGGACACCCTCTCCTCCCAGCCGCTGGCGAACATCTTCTCCTCCGGCAGCCTCTGGTTCGGGTTCTCCACGGGAGCGGGCAGCTTCGAGGTCACCTCGCTCACTGCGACGGCGCCCGCGTCCACCGGGCTGCGGGCCTCCGGCGCCGCGGTGGCCGGCGACGGCTCCGCCCCCGGCGGCCTGCAGGCGCTCGCCGCCAAAATCCGGCCGGACTTCCGGATCGGGGCCGCCGTCGCCCTGGGACCGCTGACGGGGGACCCGGACTACGCCCGCGCGTTCGCCGGCAACTTCGGCGCGCTCACCCCGGAAAATGCCATGAAGCCGCAATTCCTGTCCCCGGCGCGCGGGCAGTACACCTTCGAGGAGGCCGACGCGATCCTGGCGATCGCGCAGAGCAAGGGAATGGCCGTGCACGGGCACACCATCACCTTCTCCGAGGCACTGCCGCGCTGGATGCAGGACCTGCCCAGCGGGACCGACGCCGAACGCCGCGCCAGCGCCGGTGCCCTCCTGGACTACGTGAATACCGTGGTGACCCACTTCAAGGGCCGGCTCGCCTCGCTCGACGTCGTCAATGAGCCCTTCGACGTGGACCAGGGCACCAGCATGCAGAAGAACGTCTGGTACCGGGTGCTCGGCGCCAACTACCCGGCCGTCATCTCCAAAGCCGTGTTC
Organism: Arthrobacter sp. NPDC080086; assembly: GCF_040702285.1. Taxonomy (NCBI): domain Bacteria; kingdom Bacillati; phylum Actinomycetota; class Actinomycetes; order Micrococcales; family Micrococcaceae; genus Arthrobacter; species Arthrobacter sp. NPDC080086. The sequence goes on along the minus strand of NZ_JBFBKP010000079.1, from coordinate 3,138 downwards.
GCCGCGGACCCGGACGTCCGCCAGTACATCAACGAGAACGGCGCCGATGTCCCCGGCCGCCGGCAGGACGCCCTGCTCAAGCTCGCCCTGGACACCAACGCCGCGGGCGGCCACATTTACGGCGTCGGCCTGCAGGCCCACATCTACGACCTGAAAACGGACGCCATCTCCGCGGCCGATCTCACCAAGACCCTCGGCAAGTTCGGCGACGCCGGGCTGCGGGTGCGGATCTCGGAGAACGACGTCACCGACGGCAAAGGCAAGCAGGCCCAGGCCGAGCAATACGCCGCCGTCCTCTCCACCTGCCTGCGCTCGCAAACCTGCGTTTCCTACACGACCTGGGGCGTTGACGACCGCTACGACTGGCGGATCGAGGACGACGGGAGCCTGCAGCAGGGCCACGATTTCCTGTTCGACGGCGGCAAACCCACCCCCGCCTATGACGCGCTCCGCAAGGTCCTGGGCGGCTGAGCCTCAAACCTCCCGCATCCGCGCATTGCTGGGCTAGAGTCGTGCCAACACTGCAGGTATGCAGGCCGGCCAGCGCAGCCCGGAATCCCGGGCGGATGCCCGGTCCTGCCCGGACCCACAAGGGGTACACATGCGATACATCGTCGGCTACACCCCCAACGACCGCGGCGCTGACGCCGTCGCCCTCGCCTCCGCCATGGCCCGGGCCCAGGGCGCCCACCTGGACCTGGTCCACGTGGTGGACCGCAACACCCCGTACGTGGCGCTGAACCCGCAGGGCAACCGCGTCAGCGCGGCGGAACAGTCGGTGCTCACGGCGGAGCGGCAGGGCCTGGCCCTCGTCCCGGAGGGGCTGCAGGCCCGCTTCCACGTCCGGCAGGCGGAGTCCTTCGCCGCCGGACTGATCGACGCCGCGAAGGAATACCGGGCCGGCCTGATCGTGGTGGGCGCCGCCGGCAACGGCCTGTTCAAGAGGTTCAGCATCGGCAGCGTGGCCAACGCCCTGCTGCACGCCTCCCCGGTGCCGGTGGCGCTCGCTCCCCGCGGGTACCGGCGCACCGAACCCGTCAGCCGCCTCACCCTCGCCGTGGGCCAGCGCACCGGCGCGGAGGCGGCGATCGACGTCGCCATCGAATCGGCCGAACGCCGTGGCGTGCCGCTGCGGCTGGTCTCCCTGGTGGAGCTGGACGCCGAGGGCGACGGCGGCGAGAACGTCAACGCGGCCCACGTCCACGCCAACACGGTCCTGAGGGCGGCCGCCGAACGGCTACCGGAGGGTCACCACGTCAGCGTCGAGGTCGCCCACGGCCGGACCATCGAGGAAGCCATCGACGACCTCGAATGGGACGACGCCGAAATTATGATTGTCGGGTCCTCACGGCTGGCGGAGAAGAACAAGCTGTTCCTCGGCAGTACGGCCAACAAGGTCCTGCGCGCCCTGCCGGTTCCGATGGTCGTGGTCCCGCGGGACTACGTCCGGATCGACAGCAGCCCGGAGGACTAGGTCTATTAACAACTAGGCGGCGGCGCGGGCGCGCTTCCGGGTCACCGCGTTCCTGCGGGCGGCCCGGAGCATGTCCGCCGTCAGCAGCAGCAGCGCTAACCAGACGACGCCGAAGCCAACCCAGCGCTCCGGGGTCATCGCCTCCTTGAAGACCACCAGCGCCACGATGAACTGCAGCACCGGGGCGAAGTACTGCAGCAGCCCGATGGTGGTCATCGGCAGCCGCCGCGCGGAGGCGCCGAAGAAGAGCAGGGGCACGGCGGTGATCACGCCCGAGGCGGCGAGCAGCCAGAAGTGGCCGGAGCCGTTGCTGGTCAGGGTGGCGGCACCCGTGACCGCCAGGACCACCATCGCCACCGCGGCGATCGGGGCCAGGACGAACGTCTCCACGCTGAGGCTGGTGAGGGCGTCAACGCGCGGGCCCACCCGCTTCTTCACGAAGCCGTAGAGGCCGAAGCTGAAGGCCAGGGTCAGCGCGATCCAGGGCAGCTTGCCGTAGGAATACGTCAGGACGCCGACGGCGACGAAGCCCACCGCCACCGCCGCCCACTGCAGCGGCCGCAGCTTCTCCTTCAGGACGAAGACGCCCAGCAGCACCGAGACCAGCGGGTTGATGAAGTATCCCAGCGACGTCTCCACGGCCTGGCCGGTGGTCACGCCGTACGTGTAGGTCACCCAGTTCACCGCGATCAGGCCGGCCGCGAGGGCCAGGGTGCCGAACACGGTGCGGTTGCGGAAGGCGGCGCCGATGGCGGGCCACGCGCGGGACACGGTGATCAGCAGCGCACAGAACAGGAGAGACCAGACGACGCGGTTGGCGACGATCTCGACGGCGCCGGCCGGGTTCAACACATAGAAATAGAGCGGGAGCAGCCCCCACAGCCCGTACGCGCCGATGCCGAAGAGGATGCCCGTCGTCGTTTCCTTGTCCGCTGCCTTGTCCATGACCGAGCGCGTTGCCGCCGGGCCGGGACCGCTGCCGCGGGCGACGCCGTTCACTGCGGGGGAAGCGTCTCCCGAAGAGGTCAGGGCGGTGGGAGCGGAGGATCCGTCGGAAGTAGGCACAGGAGACATAACATCACCTCCGCGGACCCTATTCCTCCCGCCGGGCCGTGTCCGGGACTCCGCCGCACTGCGACGTCCATCACGCCCGCTCCCGTTTTCCGGGCCGGGAGCGGGCGCGGGCATCTAGAATGGAAGACTGCGCGCCGCATCGTGCCGGCGCATCCGCCAAGAGTCAGAAGGGTTCCCGGTGTCCAACTCGGCCGAATCACCGTCCAATCGTCCCCTCCGCGTCGCCATCATCGGCGCCGGACCGGCCGGCGTCTACGCCGCGGACATCCTGACCAAGTCGAACCAGGTCAAGGACGGGGACCTTGAGGTCAGCATCGACCTCTTCGAGGCTTACCCTGCGCCCTACGGCCTGATCCGCTACGGCGTGGCCCCGGACCACCCCCGGATCAAAGGCATCGTCAACGCCCTGCACAAGGTCCTGGACCGGGGCGACATCCGCTTCCTCGGCAACGTCACCTACGGCCGCGACCTCACCCTTAGCGACTTCCGGGCCTTCTACGACGCGGTCATCTTCGCCACCGGCGCGATTAAGGACGCGGACCTGAACATTCCGGGCATCGACCTGGAGGGTTCCTTCGGCGGCGCCGACT
>NZ_JBFBKP010000078.1:0-19506 GCF_040702285.1 Arthrobacter sp. NPDC080086 | reverse complement strand
GCGCCGTCGCCGGCCGCTCCCGCCGTCGCCGCAGCCGCGCCCAGCACCTCGGCCGCCGAGGCCGCCCGCTGGGGCCGGGTGGAGGGTGACGGCCACGTCTTCCTCACCATCGACGGAGCCGAGCACCCCGTGGGCCAGTACCCCGGCGTGAGCGACGACGAGGCGCTGGCGTACTTCGCCCGCAAGTACGACGACGTCGTGGCCCAGATCGTCCTGCTGGAACAGCGCGTCGCGTCCAAGGCTCCCGCCGCGGACATGCAGAAGACCGTTACCCACCTGCGCGAGCAGCTGGCCGAGCGGAACATGGTGGGCGACCTGCGCGCCGCCGAGGGCCGCCTGGACACCCTCTCCGGCCAGATCACCGAACTGGAGAAGTCCGAAAAGGCCGAACACGACGCCGTCCGCGCCGCCGAGCTCGCTGCCCGTGAGGCGATCGTCGCCGAGGCCGAGCAGATCTCCGCGCAGGATCCGTCCCAGGTGCAGTGGAAGACCTCCAGCGCCCGGATGAACGAGCTGTTCGAGAACTGGAAGACCGCCCAGAAGAGCGGCGTCCGGCTCGGCCGCAGCAACGAGGACGCCCTGTGGAAGCGGTTCCGCGCCGCGCGCACCGTCTTCGACCGGCACCGCCGCGCCTACTTCTCCCAGCTGGACAGCAACAACTCCGCCGCCAAGGCCGCGAAGGAGAAGCTGATCGTCGAGGCCGAGGCGCTCTCCTCCTCGACCGACTGGGGCTACGCCGCCGGCGAATACCGCCGCCTGATGGACCAGTGGAAGGCCGCCCCTCGCGCCAGCCGCAAGGACGACGACGCGCTCTGGGCCCGCTTCCGCGCTGCCCAGGATGTGTTCTTCACGAACCGCCAGGCCGCCAACGAGGAAATCGACCAGGAATACGGCGCGAACCTCGTGGTGAAGGAGGCGCTCCTGGCCGAGGCAAACGAGCTGCTGCCGATCACTGACCTCGCCGCCGCAAAGAAGGCGCTGCAGTCCATCCGTGACCGCTGGGAGGAAGCCGGCAAGGTTCCCCGCGCCGACATGGGCCGCATCGAGGCCGGCCTCCGCAAGGTCGAGGACGCCGTCCGGCACGCCGAGGACGAGAACTGGAAGCGCTCCAACCCGGAGACGAAGGCCCGCACCAACAGCGCGCTCTCGCAGCTGGAATCGGCCATCGCCGGTCTGAAAGAGGACCTCGCCAAGGCCGAAAAGGCCGGGGACGAGCGGAAGATCAAGGACGCCCGGGAGGCCCTCGAGGCCCGCCAGGCGTGGCTGGAACAGCTGGAGCGCTCCGCGAGCGAACTCTCCTAACACCCCGGGCCCCACGGCCCGAACAGGTGTTGTCCGGGCCCCGGCCCCGTTATCCACATGACGGGACCGGGGCCTGTTCCATGCCCGGGGACCGCGGCACGATGGCTCAATGACCCTCCCGCCGGTCCCCTCCGTCCCCTCGGGGCTCGACCCGCCCGTGCTGTACTCGCCGGGGCCGCTCTTCTCGTGGGCGGAACTGCAGGCCATGGCAGCCGACGGCGTGCTGGCGCGGATCTCCCAGCGCGGCTTCCTGCCGCCCGGGGCCCCGGCCACGCCGCAGCTGCGCGCACGGGCCGCGGCGGCGCTGATTCCGGCCGCCATCCGGCAGCGGGTGGTGGCCGGCCGGATGACGGCGGCCTGGATCTATGGCTGCGCCCGGGAGCCGGACCGGCTGGCGTTGCTGGTGGACGCGAACCGGCGGATCTCCAGCCTCCGAGGCGCCCGGGGCTGCAGCTTCCACGAGACGCGGCTCGGGACCATGGACGTGGTGAGCCTGGGCGGGCTGATGGTCTCCAGCCCGCTGCGCACCGCCGTCGACATCGCCCTGCACGTCCGGCCCGAGCACGCAGTGCCGGCGCTCACGGCGCTGCTGGCCGCGCCGGAACTGCCCGTACGCCTGAACCTGCTGGTGCGGGCGGTCGAGGCCGTACCCCGGCTGCCCTACAAGAACTCGGCCCTCGCGGTGCTGGAAAGGGTCCGGGAGGGCAGTGGGTAGCCGGTGAGGGCAATCTTCCGAGGCTAGCTGCGGCGGCGGTTGCCGGTGGTCCGGTAGACGTCGAAGACCCCGTCGATCCTGCGAACAGCGCTGAGCACGTGGCTCAGGTACTTCGGATCGCCCATCTCGAAGGCGAACTTGGAGATCGCCACCCGGTCGGTGGAGGTGTGGACGCTGGCGGCGAGGATGTTCACGTGGTTCTCGGAGAGCACCCGGGTGACGTCGGAGAGCAGCGACTTGCGGTCCAGTGCCTCGACCTGGATCTCCACGAGGAACACGCTCGACTGGGTGGGTGCCCACTCGACCTCGACAATCCGGTCCGGCTGGTCCATCAGCCCGGAGACGTTGGTGCAGTCGGTGCGGTGGACCGAGACGCCGGAGCCGCGGGTGACGAAGCCCAGGATCGGGTCCGGCGGCACAGGGGTGCAGCAGCGCGCCAGCTTGACCCAGACGTCGTCCACGCCGCGGACCACGACGCCGGAATCGGAGTACCGGGTCTTGGACACCTGGGCCGGGATGGAAACCTCGGTGAGGTCGTCCTCGGGGGTGTCGTTGCCGCCCAGGCTCTCGACCAGGCGCTCCATCACGGACTGGGCGGAGGTGTGACCGTCGCCCACCCCGGCGTAGAGACCGGAGATGTCCGTGTATTTGAAGTCCTCGGCGATCGCGGCGAGGGCGTCGTGGGTCATCAGTCGCTGCAGCGGCAGGTTCTGCTTGCGCATCGCCTTGGTGAGCAGGTCCTTGCCGCGGTCGATTGCCTCTTCGCGGCGTTCCTTGCTGAACCACTGGCGGATCTTGTTCCGGGCCCGGGCGCTCTTGACGAAGTGCTGCCAGTCCTGGCTGGGGCCGGCGCCCTCTGCCTTGGAGGTGAAGATCTCCACCCAGTCGCCGTGGTTGAGTTCGCTATTGAGCGGGACGAGCTTGCCGTTGACGCGGGCGCCGATGGTCCGGTGGCCTACCTCGGTGTGCACGGCGTAGGCGAAGTCCACCGGGGTGGACCCGGCCGGCAGGGCCATGACCTCGCCCTTGGGGGTGAAGACGAAGACCTCGCGGGCGTTGATCTCGAAGCGCAGGGAGTCCAGGAACTCGCCCGGGTCAGAGGTTTCCTGCTGCCAGTCCACCAGGGAGCGCAGCCAGCCCATGTCGCCGTCGCGCGGGCTTCCGGGGCCGGCGGCGGTGCGGTTGGGTTGGTCCTTGTACTTCCAGTGGGCGGCGACGCCGTACTCGGCGCGGCGGTGCATCTCGTGGGTGCGGATCTGGATTTCCACCGGCTTGCCGCCGGGGCCGATCACCGTGGTGTGCAGCGACTGGTACATGTTGAACTTCGGCATCGCGATGTAGTCCTTGAACCGGCCGGGCAGCGGGTTCCAGCGGGAGTGCATCGCGCCGAGGGCGGCGTAACAGTCACGGACCGAGTCGACCAGGACGCGGACGCCCATGAGGTCGTTGATGTCGTCGAAGTCCTTGTCGCGGACGATCATCTTCTGGTAGATCGAGTAGTAGTGCTTGGGCCGGCCGGTGATGGTGGCCTTGATCTTGGCCGCGCGCAGGTCCTCGGTGATCTGGTTGCGGATGACCGCCAGGTTCTTCTCGCGTTCGGGGGTGCGCTCCCCCACCATGCGGACAATCTCCTCGTACACCTTCGGATAGAGCGCCGCGAAGGAAAGGTCCTCGAGTTCCCACTTGATGGTGTTCATGCCGAGGCGGTGGGCCAGCGGTGCGAAGATTTCCAGCGTCTCGCGGGCCTTCTTGGACGAGGATTCCGCGGAGACAAACCGCCAGGTGCGGGCGTTGTGCAGCCGGTCCGCGAGCTTGATCATCAGGACGCGGATGTCCTTGGCCATGGCCACGACCATCTTGCGGACGGTCTCGGACTGTGCGGCCTCGCCGAAGCTGACCTTGTCCAGCTTGGTGACGCCGTCCACCAGCATGGCCACCTCGGGCCCGAACTCCCCTTTGAGGTCATCCAGCGTGTAGGAGGTGTCCTCCACCGTGTCATGCAGCAGGGCAGCGGCGAGGGTGGTGCCGTTCATGCCGAGTTCGGCCAGGATGGTCGCCACCGCCACGGGGTGGGTGATGTACGGGTCCCCGCTCTTGCGCTTTTGGCCGCGGTGGCAGCGTTCGGCCACCACGAAGGCGCGCTGGATCAGTTCGAAGTCGTCCTTGGGGTTGTTGGCGCGGACGGTGCGCAGCAACGGCTCCAGGATCGGCGAGTAGGCGGGGGTGCCGCGGCCGGTGAGGCGGGCCAGGCGTGAGCGGGTGCGTTCGCGCCGGCCGGGGAAAGTGGGACGGGTGCCGGTGTTGTCTACGGGCACGGCCGCGTCGGGGCGTCCGGGAGCGGCCACGCCAGTCTGTGAACCTTGGCCGTGGGCCTCTTCCGCCGGTACTGCAGGCGCCGACGTCGAACGTTCTTCCAAGAAAGCAACCTCTTCCAACCCGTTAATTACTCAAGTGTATTCCCGCGGCGAGACAGTTCGATAACCGGCGCGAACGGCCGACGGGCCGGAGAGCGTCCTGGACGTTCTCCGGCCCGTCGGGCGGTGCTGCTGTGGTGGCCTGTCAGGCGGTCGCGGCGGCGGTCTTGGCGGCGTTGTCCGCCCGGCGCTGATGCACCCGCTTGGCCTGCTTGACCAGCTCCGGCTCACCCTGGCGCAGCCACGCGTACAGCGGGGCGGCGACGAAGATGGTGGCGGCGGTGCCGATCAGGATGCCCACGAAGAGGGCGAGCGACAGGTCGCGCAGGGTGCCGGCGCCGAGGAGCCCGGCACCGATGAAGAGGATCGCGCCGACCGGCAGGATCGCCACCATCATGGTGTTGATGGAACGGACCAGGGTCTGGTTGACGGCCAGGTTGACCTCTTCGGCGAAGGTCCGCCGGGTGGACGCCTGCAGGTCCGCGGTGTTCTCGCGGATCTTGTCGAAGACCACCACGGTGTCGTACAGCGAGTAGCTGAGGACCGTGAGGAAGCCGATGATCGCGGACGGGGTGACCTCGAAGTCGCTGAGCGAGTACACGCCGGCGGTGATGAACATCGTGGCCGCCATGCCGGCCAGGGCCGAGAGTGACATCTTCCAGGTCCGGAAGTACAGCGCCATCAGCACCGCGGCGAGGCCGACGAAGACGGCCAGGCCGAGCAGGGCCTGCTGGGTCACGTCAGCACCCCAAGTGGGGCCGACGAAGGTGGAGGTCACCTCGTTGTCGGTCACGCCGTAGGCCTTGGTCAGGCCGTCCTTGATCTTCAGCGTCTCGTCGTCGGTGAGCTTGTCGGTCTGGATCCGCATGGTGTTGCCGGCAACGTTGGCCACCCGCGGCAGGCTGCCGGAGACGACGTCCTGGACCGCCTTCTCGCCGAGGCCCGGGTCGCGGTCCTTGACGTTGGAGACGGTGAACTCGGAACCGCCGCGGAACTCGATGCCGAGGTTGAAGCCTCCCTTGACCACCGGGAGGAGAATCGAGAGCGCGACGGCGGCCGCCGCGATCAGGAACCAGATCTTCTTGGACCCGACGAAGTCGTAGGAGCGCTTGCCGGTGTAGAGCTCGTTACCGAATGTAGCGAAGCTGGCCATTTACTTGCCCTCCTTGGACGAGTTCTTGCCGGAACCGGCGAGCTGGCTTTGGCCGGCCTGCTCCTGCCGTTCCGCGAGACGCCGTTCTGCGATCGTCATGCGCCGTTCGGCTTCGGCCGCGGCCTTGGTGTTCTTGGCGCGCACGACGGCGACCGGCTTGTCCTCGGGGGTCCGGATCCGGCCGGCGCCGCGGTACAGCGGCACCGCGCCGAGGCGCTTGGGGTCCAGGCCTGAGAAGGTGTGGCCCTCGCCGAAGAACTTGGTCCGGGCCAGCAGCTGCAGCGTCGGGTGGGTGAACATGAAGACGACGATCAGGTCGGCGATCGCGGTCAGGCCCAGGGTGAAGGCGAAGCCGCGGACGTTGCCGACGGCGACGAAGTACAGCACCAGGGCGGCCAGCAGGTTCACGGCCTTGGAGGCCAGGACGGTCCGCTTGGCGCGCTTCCAGCCGTTCTCCACGGCCGAGACCAGGCCGCGGCCCTCGCGCAGTTCGTCGCGGATGCGTTCGAAGTAGACGATGAAGGAGTCGGCGGTCTGGCCAATGGCCACGATGATGCCGGCCACGCCGGCCAGGGACAGGCGGTAGTTCTCCGTCCAGCCCAGGATCGCGATAGCGAGGTACGTCAGGGCACCGGCGACGACGAGCGAGGCAACGGTGACAAAGCCGAGGGCCCGGTACTGGAACAGCGAGTACACGACCACCAGCAGCAACCCGATGAGGCCGGCGAGCATGCCCATGCGCAGCTGCTCCCCGCCGAGGGTGGCGGAGATCTGTTGCTCGCTCTGGATGTCGAAGCTGATCGGCAGGGCGCCGAAGCGGAGCTGGTCGGACAGGGCCTTGGCGGACTGTTCGGTGAAACCGCCGGTGATCTGCGGACGACCGTCGGTGATGACGGCCTGCGACCGCGGGGCGGAGATGACCTGGTCGTCCAGGACGATCGCGAACTGGGACTTCGGGTCCGAACCGGTGGCGCCGCCGGCGGCGACGTAGAACTGGTTCAGCCGCTCGGTGACGGTCTTGAACTTGGCGGTGCCTTGGTCGTTGAACTGGATGTCGACGGCCCACTCGTTGGTGACGGCGCCCTGGGCGCCGCGCTGGAGCTGGAAGGAGGAGGTCTTGATGTCCGAGCCCTTCACCTCCACCGGGCCGAGGATGTACTTGACCGCGGGCTTGCCGTCCGCGGCGGGCTCGCAGGTGACCAGCGGCTTGGCCGGGTCGGAGCGTTCCTGCTTGTCCTGGGACGGGTTGTCGCAGTCGAGCGCCTCGAACTTCTTGTAGACGTCGGCGGTGACCCAGTTCTCGTCGCTGCTGTTCGCGGGAGCGGCGGTGGGCTTGGGCAGCTTGTCCTCGGGAGTGCGCTGGGCTTCGGGCACGGCCGCGCCGGCGCCGGCCTGGATGACCGGGCGGAAGTTCATGTCCGCGGAGGCCTGGATCAGGGCGCGGGTCTCCTTGGAGGGGGTACCCGGGAGGCTGACGACGACGTTGCGTCCGGACTGGGTGGAGATTTCAGCCTCGGCGACGCCGGAGCCGTCCACGCGCTGGCGGATGATCGCCACGGCCTGGTTGAGCTGGTCTTCGTTGATGCCCGTGTTGCCCTCGACCTTGGGCGCCAGGATCATCTGGGTTCCGCCTTCGAGGTCCAGGGCGAGCTTGGGAGCCCAGCTGGCCTGTCCGGCCATGGTGCCGCCGGCCAGGACTGCGGTCAGGGCGACGAGGATAACGCCAAGCCAGACCAGCACCCTGCGGGCTGAGTTTTTAGGGCCAGTTCGTGCCATTGTCGATCTTTCTATTGTTTACGGAAGAACCGCCGGCGCAGACCTCTCAGGCCCGCACCGGCGGATGCCCGCGCACCGTGGTTCCGCGGGTAGCTCAGGAGGCAGACTAGCTGTCTTTCCTGTTCTCATCGTTCAGGCGGCGCAGGGTTTCCTCCGGCGTTTCGGCGCGCGGGGCCTCAGCGGCGGGGGCTGCACCGGTGACGCCGGCGTCGTGGGTGTCGGCGTTGCCGAGGGTGAGCGAGGAGGCGTCGTCGGGGACCACGGTAGGCTCCTCGGCGGCGGCGACCGGCTCGACGATCTTGGTCACGGCCTGGCGGTGAACCGTGGCGGTGTTGCCCGGGGAGAGTTCCAGGACAACCTTGTTCTCGGCGTCGTCGATGGAGACGATGCGGCCGAACAGGCCGAAGCTGGTCATCACGTCAACGCCGGGTCCGAACTTCGACTGGAGCTCTGCCTGCTGCTGCTGCGTCTTCTTGTTGCGGCGGAACATCATGAAGACGAACACGCCGAGCATGACGAACAGGAGAATTGTCATTGGATCCAAGGGGAAAGTTCCGTTCTGTACTTGCAAGCTGGTTTCACAGCACCGTCAGCTTCGTCCCTGGCCACGCGGCGCACGGCCCGGCAGCAAACCCATGCCGGCCAGCGGCGGCTGGCGGGAGCCGCCCTGCGGAAACGAAGGCCCGAACGTGCCGAGCGTCATACCAGTCTAAAGGGAAAACGGCCCGGGCGAGTGCTATTGCCGGTTACGGATGGGTTGCGGCCGGTTCCCCGCCGGCGCCGTCTTCCTCGAAGAGGTCCAGGGGTTCCTGTCCGAAGACCCCGGCGGGAACCGCGAAGCCCAGATGGGTCCAGGCGGGGGCGAGGGCTATGCGTCCGCGCGGGGTGCGGCCCAGCAGGCCCTCCCGGACCAGATAGGGCTCGGCGACGGTTTCGACGGTTTCGGTTTCCTCACCGACGGCAATCGCCAGCGTGGACAGGCCCACGGGGCCGCCGCCGAACTTGGTGATCAGCGCTTCCAGGACGGCGCGGTCCAGCCGGTCAAGGCCCCGCTTATCCACCTCGTACATGTCCAGGGCGGCCGAGGCGCTGCGGGCATCGATCTGCTCCACGCCGTGCACCAGCGCCCAGTCTCGGACCCGGCGCAGCAGCCGGTTGGCGATGCGGGGCGTGCCGCGGGAGCGTCCGGCGATCTCGCTGAATCCGGCCGAGTTGACCTTCAGGTCCAGCAGCCCGGCGGAGCGGCGGAGCACCAGTTCCAGTTCCTCGACGGCGTAGAACTCGAGGTGGCCGGTGAAGCCGAAGCGGTCACGAAGTGGACCGGGCAGCAGGCCGGCGCGGGTGGTGGCACCGACCAGGGTGAACGGTGGAAGTTCCAGCGGAATGGCGGTGGCCCCGGCGCCCTTGCCGACGACGATGTCGACGCGGAAGTCCTCCATGGCCATGTACAGCATTTCCTCGGCGGGACGGGACATGCGGTGGATCTCATCCAGGAACAGCACCTCACCCTCGGAGAGAGAGGACAGGATGGCCGCGAGGTCGCCGGCGTGCTGGATAGCGGGGCCGCTGCTGATCCGGAGCGGGGCGTTCATTTCCGCGGCGATGATCATGGACAGGGTGGTCTTGCCCAGGCCGGGAGGGCCGGAAAGGAGCACGTGGTCGGCGCTGCGGCCGCGGATGCGGGACGCCTCGAGGACCAGGGAGAGCTGTTTGCGGACCCGGTGCTGGCCGACAAAGTCGTGCAGGTTCTTGGGCCGGAGCGCCGCCTCGATGGCGCGCTCCTCGGGCTCCTCTCCCCCGGCGACGAGGGACGGCTCAGCCACGGGTGCCAACCCGGTTCCCGGCACGGGCGCCGTCCTGGCCCAGCCAGCGCAGGGTGGCGCGGAGGATCTCGGCAACGTTGCCGCGCTCGGCCAGTTCCGGGGAGTCGGCCATGGATTTGTCGATGCTGCTGGTGGCGTCCTTCTCGGACCAGCCGAGGCTGGTCATGGCCGCGACCACCTGCGGCTTCCACACGGCCTCGACCGAGCGGACCGGGGCGGCGGCGTCGGTAGTGCCGTGCGGGACCAGCTTGCCGGCGAGTTCGAGCACGATGCGGCCGGCGACCTTGGGGCCGATGCCGGGGACCTTGGTGAACGCCTTGCCGTCGCCGGAGTGGGCGGCGACACGGATGGCCTCGGGGTCGTGGACGGCGAGGACCGCCAGCGCCAGCCGGGGCCCGACGCCGCTGACGCTGAGCAGGATGTCGAAGACCTCGCGCTCGTCGTCGCTGGCGAAGCCGAAGAGGGTGAGCGAGTCTTCGCGGACGATGAGCGAGGTGAAGACCTTGCCCTCTTCGCCGACGTGGAGCTTGCTGAGGGTCTGCGGAGTGGCGTAGACGCTCATGCCGGCACCGTTGAGGTCGATCACCGCCGAGGAGAGGCCGACGTGCGCAACGGTTCCGCGGAGAAAACTGATCAAGGCCTGGCTCCTGAGTTATCCGAACATATCTACGAATACCGTACCAAGCGGGCGGGGGTTTGGCCCGTTACTTGGCGGCACGGCGCGCTTTGAGCTCCGCGTCGGCCCAGGCACGCTGCGCCGGGGTGAGCGCCGAACGGGACGCGGCGGCCGCCGTCGGGATCCGCGCACTGGCGGCGCCGGCCGCGGCGACTCCCCCGCCGGAGCGCCACGCGTGCGTGATGGCCAGGGCCAGGGCGTCGGCGGCGTCGGCCGGTCGCGGCGGGGCGTCCAGGCGCAGGATCTTGGTGACCAGCTTGGTCACGGCATCCTTATTGGAGGTCCCGCTGCCGGTCACGGCCGCCTTGACCTCCGAGGGGGTGTGCAGGGCGACGGGGATGCCTCGCCGGGCCGCGGCGGCGATGACGACGCCGGAGGCCTGGGCGACGCCCATCACGGTGCTGACATTGAGCTGCGAGAAAACCCGCTCAACGGCCAGGACCTGCGGCTGGTACTTGTCCAGCCACTCGTCGATGGCGGTGGCGATCACCAGCAGCCGCTGGTCCAGGCTTACCTCCGGTGAGGTGCCGACGACGCCGAAGTCCACCATGGTGGCGCGCCGGTTCCGTTCGACGTCCACGACGCCGATCCCGCAGCGGGTGAGGCCGGGGTCGACGCCGAGGACGCGAAGGGTCACTCGGCTTCCAGGGCGGCCTGTACTTCGTCGCTGAGGTCGGCGTTGCTGTAGACGTTCTGGACGTCGTCGAGGTCCTCGAGGGCGTCGACGAGCTTCATGAACTTCTTGGCCGCCTCGAGGTCCAGCGGGACCTGCATGGAGGGAACGAACTCGGCCTCGTCGGTGTCGTATTCGATCCCGGCTTCCTTGAGCGCGTCGCGGATGGCCTGCAGGTCGGTCGGCTCGGAGTGGATCTCGAAGCTCTCGCCGTTGTCCTTGACCTCCTCGGCGCCGGCGTCGAGGACGGCCATCAGCACGTCGTCCTCGGTCAGGCCGTTCTTGGGCAGGGACACGACGCCCTTGCGGGTGAAGAGGTAGCTGACGGAGCCGGGGTCGGCGATGGTGCCGCCGTTGCGGGAGATGGCCAGGCGGACCTCGGAGGCGGCACGGTTCTTGTTGTCCGTGAGGCACTCGATCAGCAGGGCCGAACCCTGCGGGCCGCGGCATTCGTACATGATCTCGGTGTAGTCCACGACCTCGCCGGTGAGGCCGGCGCCGCGCTTGATGGCGCGGTCGATGTTGTCGTTGGGGACCGAGGTCTTCTTGGCCTTGGTGACGGCCAGTTCCAGACCGGGGTTGCCGGCGAGGTCCGGTCCGCCCATCCGGGCGGCAACTTCGATGTTCTTGATCAGCTTGGCGAACGACTTGGCCCGTCGGCTATCGATAATGGCCTTTTTGTGCTTGGTCGTCGCCCATTTGGAGTGGCCTGACATGCTTTACGCTTCTCCTCTGATCATTCGAATAAACAGTTCATGCACGCGCTTTTCCCCTGTCACTTCCGGATGGAAGGAGGTGGCCAGCAGCTTGCCGGAACGCACTGCAACAATTCTAGCGGCCCCGTCCAGCACGCCGGAGGCTCCGGTGCCGGTGGGTTCCACCCGGGCGAGGACCTCAACGCCGGATCCCACGCGTTCCACCCACGGGCCGCGGATGAACACGGCGTGCACGGGGGCGACGCCGGTGTCCCCGGCGCTGAACTCCAGTCCCTTGAAGTCCAGGTCCGTTTCAAAGGATTCCCGCTGCCGGCCGAAGGCGTTCCGCCGGACGGTCATGTCCAGGCCGCCGAAGGTCTGCTGCGGGTTACCGGCCAGGTCGGTGGCCGGGTCGGTGAGGTCGTCGGCCAGCAGGATCATGCCGGCGCAGGAGCCGTAGACCGGCAGGCCGTCGCGGATCCGGCCGACGAGGGGTTCGCGGAGTTCGAAGGCACGGGAGAGCTTGTCGATGGTGGTCGATTCGCCGCCGGGAATGATGAGTCCGTCCAGGCCGTCGAGTTCGCCGGGCCGGCGGACGCCGACGCCCGTAGCTCCGGCGGCTTCCACCGCACGCAGGTGCTCGCGGAAGTCGCCCTGGAGCGCCAGGACGCCGATGCGCAGGCCCGAGCCCACGCTGGAGCCGGGCGGGAAGAGTGGGGAGGTCATCCTGCCAGCATAGTGCGGCCGTCCGCCGCGGGCCGCACCGCGCGGGGCCCCGGGCCGGGTTCTATGCCCCGGCTGGGATATATTACAAGGCATGCTCTACTTCAGCGTCCCGCTCGGCAAGTTCGTCCGCCGGGTCTCCCGGCTCCGGGGTGGAGGCTCCGCCCTTCCCGGCCTGGTGGTCGAGAAAATCGACCCCGGCTTCATGCAGAGGACGCTGGCCACGCTGCCGCTCGGCGTCGCCGTCGTCAGCGGAACGAACGGCAAGACCACCACCACCAAGATGGTCGTGGAACTGCTCGAGAGCCAGGGCCTGAAGGTCTTCACCAACCGCACGGGCAGCAACTTCACCCGCGGCGTCGCCGCCGCGCTGCTCGGTGAGGTGGACTGGCGCGGCAGGCTTGACGCCGACATCGCGGTGTTGGAGCTCGACGAAGCCCACGCGGTGCACTTCGTCAACAAGGTCCCGCCGCGCTACTGCCTGCTGCTGAACGTCCTCCGTGACCAGCTGGACCGGTTCGGCGAGATCGACAAGACCGCGGACCTGTTGCAGCACATTGCCTCGAAGACCACCGGGACCGTCGTGTTGAACCGCGAGGATCCGCGGGTGGCCCGGATCGCCGCCAGCCTCGCCGCCCCGGCCGCGGGCGGGCCGGAGGTCCGCTACTTCGGGCTGGACGACTCACTGTTGAGCACCTTCCCCAACGACGACGACATGCGCGCCGCCCCGGGCAGCCCGGTCCCGGAAGCCCCCTCGAAGCCGGCCGCCGACGTCGTCCTCCGCCGCGTGGGCCCGGCCGACGCCGACTTCGACTACGACGGCGCCACCGTTTCGACGCCGATGAAACTGCGCGGCGTCTACAACATCTTCAACGCCGCCGCGGCCCTGACCCTGGCCCGGGCCATCGCCGCCGTCCGCGGCACCGCCACGGACCACCCCGGCCTGCTCAAGGCCCTGGGCAACGTCGCGCCGGCGTTCGGCCGCGGCGAGAGCCTGGTGGTGGACGGCCTGCCGCTGGACCTGGTGCTGGTTAAGAACCCGAGCGGCTTCCGGCTGGGGCTCAAGTCCTTCCCGGCCGCGGGCTACGCGACCATGATCGCGATCAACGACAACTACGCCGACGGCCGGGACATGTCCTGGCTCTGGGACGTCGAGTTCGATACCCTCCGCGAGGGCGGCGTGGACCAGCTGACCGGCTCCCGCGCCTACGACATGGCCCTGCGCCTGCAGTACGACGACGTCGCCATCGGCGCGGTCGACACGGAGATCGCTCCGGCCCTGGCCGCGTTCATCCGCGGCGCCAAGGACCGGCCGAAGCGGATCTTCTGCACCTACACAGCCATGCTGGCCATCCGCCGCGAGCTGTCCAAAATCACCACAGTGGAGGTGGTCTCGTGACCCCGGAAACCGGTCCGCAGCACGAACTCTCCCACGGCCACGAGCTTCCCCCGGAGGAATCCGCCGCTCCCAGCAAGGGCACCATCCGGGTGCTGCAGCTCTACCCGCGGGACATGAACATTTACGGCGACTGGGGCAACGCCCTGGTCCTGGCCCAGCGGCTGCGCTGGCACGGCTACACGCCCGAACTGCTCGAATACAACGTGGGCGACGACTTCCCCGCGAACGTGGACCTGATCGTCGGTGGCGGCGGCCAGGACAGCGGCCAGCTGGTGATCCAGGACGACCTGCTGTCCCGTGAAACGGTGCTGCGCGAACTCGCCGAGGACGGCACGCCCATGCTGGTCATCTGCGGCCTCTACCAGTTGTTCGGGAGGTTCTTCCGGACCCGGACCGGCTCGGTCATCCCCGGGATCGGCATCCTGGATGTCGAGACGAACGGCACGGACGAGCGGTTGATCGGCAACGTCAGCGTCTCCACCCCCGAGTTCGGGACCGTCCTGGGCTACGAGAACCACAGCGGCCAGACCACCCTGGGTCCCGGCGTCGAACCCCTGGGCACCACCGCCAAGGGCACCGGCAACAACAGCGGCGACGGCCATGAGGGCGCCCGGTACCGGAACATCGTGGCGAGCTACCTCCACGGATCGTTGCTGCCGAAGAACCCGGCGCTGGCCGACTTCCTGATCAAGACCGCGGTGGAACGCAAGTACGGCAGCTTCACGCCGGGCACCCCGGATGACCGGTACGCCGTCCTGGCCCGCGAGCACGCAGCCCGCCGGCCGCGCTAGGGATCGCCCCGGAACCGGCCATGATCAGCTACGCCCCGGACGCGCCGGACCGCGCGGACGTGCGGATCCTGCTCGAGGAACACCTGGCGGACATGTTCGCGACCTCGCCGGCCGAGAGCGTCCACGCGCTCGACGTCGGCGCCCTCGCCGGACCCGCGATCAGCTTCTGGACCGCCCGCGAAGACGGCATCCTGCTTGGCTGCGGCGCCCTCAAGGACCTCGGCGCGGGCGGTGCGGAGATCAAGTCGATGCGGACCGCCCGGGACGCCCGCGGCCGCGGCGTCGCCGGCGGCCTGCTGGGGCGCCTCCTCGCCGAGGCGCGGGAGCGTGGCTTCAACCGGGTCAGCCTGGAAACCGGTTCCCAGGACTACTTCGCGGCGGCACGCAGACTCTACCTGCGGCACGGCTTCGCGGTCTGCCCGCCGTTCGCCGACTACACCGCCGACCCGAACAGCGTGTTCATGACCCTGGAGCTGTCGGAGGGCTAGGCGGGGCCTTACCTTCCCGGGACCCGGTGAATCCGCATCCCCTCGGTTTCCGAGGGCTCCTCGAAAATCCCGGCGAGGTGCTGGACGCCGTCGTCCGTCAAGGCATGCGAGCCCGGTTCTGCTGCCAGCGTCCGACGCCGGGTTTGCTCGATGGCGGTGTCCAGCGGCGTTGCGACGTGGTGCAGCTCGACGCCGAAACCGGCCGACACTGCTTTGCCCCTCCAGAGTGCCCGCCTGGCCCGGCTCCACTGGTTCCAGTCAAGAACCACATCGGTCCCCGCACGCAACACCTGCAGTGCCGTCTCCCAGATCAGGCCCTTGCACGTCTCGGCCCGGCTGCCATAGTCCTCCGAGGCGTAATGCAGGCCTGGATAGAGGCGCAGCATCCATTCGTCCAGGCTGAACCGCACGGCCGGCAGGGATGCTTCAAGCTCTCGGGCCAGGGTTGTCTTACCGGCGCCGTTGAGGCCGCAGAGCAGGTGCACCGTCGGCGGGATGGAGGTCACGCTCCTTCGCCGCGGAGTAGCCGTGCGAATTCGACCGGGCGGCTGGCCGGCCACCAGTGGCCGCCGTCTACCCGGACGACCGTCAGATCGTCGACCCAGCCGTCAAGGTCCTCGGCCAGGTGGGGCGAGAGGTAGGCGTCGCGCAGGGGCACCACCACCTGCACGGGGATGTGCACCCGCCGGGATGCCCCCTGCGGCCGGCCCGTGCGGGCGCCGCGGCCAAAGAGGTTGCTCCGGTAGAGGGCCAGTCCGCGGACGGGGTTGTCCCCCAGCGCCCGGTGCGCGGCCTGCTCGAAGCGCCGGGTGAGCACCAGCCGCCATGCCGCCTCGGGCAGGACGGGCACCTGGAACGTCATCAGGTACCAGCTGCGGAGCAGCTGCCCGCCGAGCTTTCCCCACTCACGCGGGCGCCGTATCCGGGCCTTGATCCAGCGGGAGAAGTGGTCCATGTCGGGCCCGGAGATGCTGGTGTAGCGGCCGATCGCCCCGGTGGCGCGCGGATCCCTGACCACTGCCCAGCCCTGGATGGAGCCCCAGTCGTGGCCCACCAGGTGGACGTTCCCGACGCCGACGGCGGAGAGGACCGCGAAGGCGTCGTCCACCAGCGCCGCCAGCGAGTAGTCGGCCGTCCCGCCGTCCGCCGCGACGCGGGACTCCCCCGCGTTGCGGGTGTCGTAGGCGATCATGTGGTGCGTCCCGGCAAGCTCGGCGATTACGGGCAGGAACACCTGGTGGTCGTCGGGGTAGCCGTGGATCAGCAACAGGCTGGGCACGCCCGGCCCCGGCTCCCGGCCGTACTCGAAGACAGCCAGTCCCGCGGCGCCCTGCCGGACCTCCCGCCGTCGTACCGGCGGCGATCCCTGCTCCGCCGCCGTGAATCCGGCCCCTTCGTCGGTCATCGCTACTTCTCCTTGGTGATCAGCAGTTCGTGGGCGCCGGCCGTCGCCGCTCCCATCGATTCGACCACGGTCTTGGTGCGCTGACGGGTGGCAGCGTCCGCGGCGGGACCGGCGCAGGGGCCCTGCGGTGTGTCGGCGGCCACCGAGCACCAGCGGTACGGGCCGCGGACGATCACCGACGGCGCCCAGCCCAGATCCGAAGCCGTCCACTTACCGGCCGCGTCCTGGCTGAACTGCGCCCGCACCAGCAGGCCCTCATTGTTCACGACGTACGTTGGCGAGAGTTCCGTGATGCCGTTGCCGAGCCCGTAGACAATCCAGGTGCCCTTGTACTGTTCGATGGGCAGCACCGAATGGGTGTGGTGGCCGTAGATCATGGTGAACTGGCCGCTATCCACCAGCGCATGCGCGGCCTCGCGCTGTTCTGCGTTCGGGACGCTGGCGTACTCCTCGCCGGCGTGCATCACGCCCAGCACGATGTCTGCCCCCTGGGCGCGGGCCTTCTTCGCCTTGGCGATCATGGCGGCCGGATCGAGCATGTCCACCTGCCAGGCGAAGTCGGGAGTCTGTCCGTTGAGGCCGTAGGCCCCCTCGATGACGGCGATCTTGGCGGCGGCGGTCTGCAGGATGAGCACGCCCTGCGAGTCCGCCTCGGTGCGGTAGGACCCGGTGTGCTGGAGGCCGGCCGCGTCGAGGGCGTCCAGGGTGCGGACCAGGCCGGCGGTGCCCCGGTCGATGGTGTGGTTGCTGGCCGTGGTGCAGGCCTGGTAGCCGACCTGCTGGGCGGCGGTGATGATCTGCGGCGGGACGTTGAAGGACGGGTAGGCGGAGAAGGGGCCGGTGGGGCCGGCCACCGGGGTTTCCTGGTGGCAGATGGCCAGGTCCGCCTTCGCGATGTAGCGGCGCTGGCCCTCCAGAAGCGGGCCGAAGTCCAGGCCCTTGGCCCCGGCGGCCAGGGCGTCGGCGCGGGCCTGGTCCCAGAGCTGGGCGTGGACCAGCATGTCGCCGGTGACCAGCACGGATGTGCAGCGGACGGCGGCGCAGTCGGGGCCCTTCCCGCGTGTCGGGGTGGGGGTCGGCGTCGGGCTGGGCGACGTCGACGACCGCGAGCCCGGCGACTGCGCGAATGCCTGCCCCGACGCCGTCGCGCCGGCATTCGCGGTCCCGGCGGCATCCCCGTCCGGGCGGGCCAGCACCCCGCAGGAGCTCAGCGTGGCAGCGATGGCAATCGAGAGCAGGCCGGCCGCGACGCGGGCCGGGCGCG
Organism: Arthrobacter sp. NPDC080086; assembly: GCF_040702285.1. Classification (NCBI taxonomy): domain Bacteria; kingdom Bacillati; phylum Actinomycetota; class Actinomycetes; order Micrococcales; family Micrococcaceae; genus Arthrobacter; species Arthrobacter sp. NPDC080086. The sequence goes on along the minus strand of NZ_JBFBKP010000078.1, from coordinate 2,209 downwards.
AAAGATGTGGAGTCCCCATGGCCACATCGTACGGGCCGCACCGCCCCAACACGCGCCGCGGACCATTGAGAACCGCCACGAAACATGAAAGTGTCGTTTCATGACTAACCCCCTCCTGAGCCCCAGTACCCTGCCGTACGGACTGCCACCTTTCGCGGAAATCGATGCCGGCCACTACGCCGACGCCGTCGAGGCCGGCCTGGCCGAACACCTCGCGGAGATTCAGGCGATCGTCGACACACCGGAGCCCGCCAGCTTTGAGAACACCGCCGTCGCGATGGAACGCTCCGGCGCTCTGTTGCAGCGTGCGGCGGCGTCCTTCTTCACGCTGGTGTCCGCGGACGCCACGGACGAGATCCGGGAGCTGGAGACCCGTCTCTCCCCCGCCTTCTCCGCCCACGAGGACTCCATCTACCTCAACCGCGCCCTCTACGAGAGGTTCGCCGCAATTCCCACGGACGGGCTCGACGCCGAATCCGCCCGTCTGGTCGAGGAGTACCTGAAGGCGTTCCGCCAGTCCGGCATCCAGCTCGACGCCGCCGGCCAGGACCGGCTCCGGGCCATCAACGCCGAGCTCTCCACCCTGGGCACCGAGTTCGGCCAGCGGGTCAAGGAGGGCATGAAGTCCGCGTCGCTGCTGCTGGACGACGCCACGGACCTGGCCGGGCTGCCGGCCGACGACGTCGCCAGCGCCGCCGAGGCAGCCCGCACCGCCGGGGCCGAAGGCAAGTACCTGCTGACCCTGATCCAGCCGAGCAACCAGCCGGCAATGGCCGCGCTGGAGAACCGGGAGGTCCGCCGCAGGCTGTATGAGGCCTCGATCGGCCGCGGCAGCAGCGGAGGGACCCTGGACGTACGGGACCTGGTCAGGGAGATGGTCCGGCTGCGCGCCGAGAAGGCCACCCTGCTGGGCTTCGCCAACTTCGCCGAGCTCAGCGTGGACCAGCAGACCGCCCCCGACTTCGCCGCGGTGCAGGCGATGCTGGGCCGGTTGGCCCCGGCCGCCGTGCGGAATGCCGACGCCGAGGCCGAGGCCCTCGCCGAGGTCGCCGGCCACCCGCTGGAGGCGTGGGACTGGGCGTACTACTCCGCCCGGGTCAAGCGCGAACGCTACTCCGTGGACGAGCAGGCCCTGCGCCCCTACTTTGAGCTGGACCGGGTCCTGAAGGACGGGGTTTTCTTCGCGGCCAACGCCCTCTACGGCATCACGTTCCACGAGCGGACGGACCTGGCCGGCTACCACCCCGATGTCCGGGTCTGGGAGGTCAAGGACGCCGACGGCACGGGCCTGGGCCTCTTCCTGGGTGACTACTACACCCGCGAATCGAAGCGCGGCGGCGCCTGGATGAACTCCCTGGTGGAGCAGTCGGACCTGCTGGGGACCCGTCCCGTGGTGATCAACAACCTGAACATCTCCAAGCCGCCGGCCGGGGAACCCACCCTCCTGACCCTGGACGAACTGCGGACCACCTTCCACGAGTTCGGCCACGCCCTCCACGGGCTCTTCTCCGCCGTGACCTACCCGCGGTTCTCCGGCACCTCGGTGCCGCGCGACTTCGTCGAGTACCCGTCCCAGGTCAACGAAATGTGGATCATGTGGCCGGAGGTGCTGGCCAACTACGCCCGGCACCACGTCTCGGGCGAGCCGCTGCCGCAGGAAGCCGTGGACAAGCTCGACGCCGCCGCGCTCTGGGGCGAGGGCTTCGGCACCACCGAGTACCTGGGCGCCGCCCTGCTGGACCTCGCCTGGCACGTCCTGGAGGAGTCCGAGGTCCCCGACGACGTCCTGGAGTTCGAGGCGAAGGCCCTGGCCGCCGCCGGCGTTGCGCACAGCCTGATCCCGCCCCGCTACCGCACCGGGTACTTCCAGCACATTTTCGCCGGCGGCTGGTACGCAGCGGGCTACTACTCCTACATCTGGAGCGAGGTGCTCGACGCCGAGACCGTCGAGTGGTTCAAGGAGAACGGCGGCCTGTCCCGGGCCAACGGGGACTTCTTCCGCACCGAACTGCTCTCCCGCGGCAACAGCCGCGACCCGCTGGAGTCCTTCCGGACCTTCCGCGGCCGGGAAGCCCGGCTGGAACCGCTGCTCAAGCGCCGCGGCCTGGATTAGTTCCCTTAGAACCCATACAACGCCGGCCCGCCACCTTGGAGAGGTGGCGGGCCCGACTCGTAAAATCAAAAACACAAGGCGACGGGGGGTGTCTTA
>NZ_JBFBKP010000077.1:0-19739 GCF_040702285.1 Arthrobacter sp. NPDC080086 | reverse complement strand
CCAACGACCCGATGGAAGCTACCTACGTCGGCATCATGATGTGGAAGAAGGCTGGGACTACTTGGTCCATCCCGGAGCCTCCGGCCGAGGAACTGAGTACACCCAAGTAAAGGCCTCCGAATACCTGTCTTCCAATCGGGTACTACCTACGGGTGTCATCGCCGGGGCTCATCCATACGGTGGAGCTATCACTGGCTATCCATTGATTGCGAAGGTCTCTCCCATGTTTCAGCATGACACCGGCGTGCCCGCCGGCAGCGGTAAAACAGATGTGATTCCACCCGCGCACCATGCCGCCGGCGGGCGGCCCGACAAACAGCAAACCCGCCAGCACATTATTGACGACGTCGTGGAAACCTTGACCTCCGGGTCCGGCTGCGGCGTCGTTTTGGTAGGCGAGCACGGCGCCGGCAAGTCCTTCATCGCCCAGCGCGCGCTGGAGCAGCTGGGGGAGGACTACCTGGTGGTCCAGGTCCGCGGCAGCTCGATCTCCTCGAAGCTGCCCTACGGGGCGCTCAGCGTGCTGCTTAACGACCTCGACTCCTCCCACCTCGAACACCCGCTCATGGTCCTGCGCGGCCTGACCCAGCTGCTGCACGCCAAGGCCCAGGGCCGCACCATCGCCCTGTTCGTGGACAACGCCCACGACCTGGACGACCTCTCCTGCATGATGGTCGCCCAGCTCAGCGCCGGCGGCCACGTCACCCTCCTGGCCGCCTGCGTGGACCTGCCGCATGTCGGCGGCGACATCATGGGCCTGTGGAAGGACGACCTCCTGCGCCGCGTGGACCTGGAGCCGTTCGACTTCGCCGAGACCTCGGCCACCCTCAACCAGGAGTACGGCGGCCACTTCTCGCACGCCGCGGCCCGCGCCCTCTGGACCGCCAGCGGCGGCAACGCACTCTTCCTGCACTCCCTGGCCCGCGAACAGATCAAGCTGGGCGCGATCGCCAAGCAGGACGGCACCTGGGTTCTCGGCCGCCGCCCGATCTCGCTCACCGGCGAGGTCCGGGACGTGGTCAAGGCACGCCTGAACCGGCTCAGCCCCGGCCAGCGGGACGTGTTCGAACTGCTGGCGCTCGCCGGTGCCGTGTCCCTGCAGACGCTCATGAGCATCTTCAACCCCCACGACATGGACACCCTGCAGGAACGCGGCCTCATCCAGGTCAGCCACGAGCACCCGCCGACCGTCCGGGTCTCCAACACCGTGACCGCAGCCATCGTCGGAAGCGTCGTCCCCCCGGGCCGCAGCGCCGAACTGCGCCGCCGCCTCACCGCCGTGCAGGAAACCGCCAATAGCCTCGAACCCGGCGGCCCCACCGGGGTGGCCTGGGCGCTGGATTGCGGCGAGCAGATCACCCCGGAGCTGGCCCTCGCGGCGGCCCGGCGCGCCAACGACTCCTCCGATCCCGCCGCCGCCCTGCGCTTCCTGCACGCGGTCGAGGAACTGGCGGAGATGCCCGCGGCCGTCATCGAAGCCGCCAGGGCCCACCTGGGCCTCGGCAACGACGAGGCCGCACGCCGGCTGCTGCACCCGCTGGTTGGCGGCCAGGGCTCCGACCTCACCGCCCCCGAGTGGGTGGGGGTCAACATCCTGCTCGCCGACCTGGAACACCGAGGCCCCGGGACGGCCCCCGCCGCCTCCGGACGGGTGCTGGACCTGCGACCGTCGCTCGCGGCCCGGCCTGACGCCGAGACCGACGCCGGACACCGCGCGGCGGCGCAGCTTCGGCTGGCCGAGGCCCGGCTGGCAGTCCAGGAGGGCCGGTACACCGACGTGCTGGCCATGCGCGAGGACCTCGACGTCGCGGACCTCAGCACAGAATCCGGCGTCGTCGCCGGCGGCCTGCTCTGCGAGGCCATGGCGGTGACCGGCAACGTCCTGGGCGCCACCGGCCTGGCCAAGCAGGTCCTCTCCGCCGCGGCCACGGTCCCCATGACGGACCGGAACCTGCGCGAACTCCGCGGCCGGATGCTCCTGCTGATGCTGCTCTCCGCCCGGTTCAAGGAGGCTGGCGAGTTCCTGACCCTCACCTCCGAGGTGCCGGACCCGCATTCACGCCTGGGCGGCATGTTCGAGATCGGTGAGGGACTCATCAGCCTGCACGCGGGCCGGCTCGAGGAGGCCCTGCACAGCCTCGAGGCCGGGCTCTGGCAGCTGCGGACCAACGACCGGGACGCCCTCACCGGACTCGCCACGGCGGCCTGCGCCTACGCCAACGGACTGCACGGCAACGCCGACGAGGCCGCCGTCCAGCTGGCGGAACTCTCCGCCCTGGAACACCCGGCCCCGTGGCTCACCGCGCGGCTCATCCGCTACTTCGAGCTGGGCGCCACCGCGGAACTGGGCCAGCGGGCCGCTGCAATCCGCGCCCTGGCAGCCGAGGCGGACGCCGACTCCGAGGCGGGAGCCGTGGCCACCGCGCTGTTGTTCCAGTCCGCCGCCGCGCGGCTCGGTGACCGCCAGGCCAGCCAGAAGCTCGGCGGCCTGGCCGGCAGTGTCACGGGCCAGTTCGCAATGCTCTGCCTGCGCCTGGCCAACGGCGTCAAGGACGCCGCCAGCGAGGCCCTGCTGACCGTGGCCAAGGATGCCGACGCCGCGGGAGACGCCGTCTTCGCCCGGGACGTGGCGCGCAAGGCCGTCACCTGCGCCAACGACGCCGGCAACCGGATCGCCCTGCGGGTCGCCCAGCGCACCGAGCACATGCTGGACGAACGGTTTGGGGGGCCCCGCAACGGCGTCCAGGCCCTGACCTCGTCCATCCTCACGGCACGCGAATGCGAGGTCGCGGTCCGGGCCGCGGCCGGGACGTCGAACCGCAAGATCGCCGAACAGATGCAGGTCTCGGTCCGGACCGTGGAAGGCCACCTCTACCAGGTGTACGCCAAGCTCCATCTGGCGAGCCGGTCCGAACTTAAAGATGCCATCGCCGGAACCACCGGCAACGCCCGCATCGGCTAGCGGGGCGCCACAGCTCATCGGGCCCGGCGGCCGCCAGCCGCCAGCGGGGAAAGGACCTGGGTGGAAAGCCTCACGGACCAGATGGCGCTCATCGGCAGGTCCGGTGTCGTCCGCGACGCCGTGGCGTGCCTGCGGGACGAGGAACGCTCCGGGGCGCTCCTCGTCGGTGTCGCCGGGTCCGGGAAAACCGCCGTCGTGCGCGAGATCCTGCGTGAACTTCCCGGCCGCGGCGAGGTGATCCGGCTCGCCCCGACGGCGATGCTCTCCGCCGTGCCGTTCGGCGCCCTCGGCCCCGTCCTGATCGACCTTCCGGTGCACGATCTCGATTCTTCGGCCGCCGTCGCGCGGGCCTTCACCAAGCGCCTGAAGAAGAGCCCCGCCCCGCCCCTCTTCGTCATCGACGACGCCCAGGACCTGGACGCCGGGACGGTCCGGCTGATCGCCCAGGCCGTGGCGACCGGGGCCGCCCGGCTGCTGGCCGCCTGCCGGACCGGCCCGTCCACGCCGGAGGAATTCCTGGCTCTCTGGGACGACGGCTTGATCGCCAAGTACGACCTCGCCCCGCTCACCCGCTCCGAGGTGCACCAGTTCTGCGAGCAGGCCCTGCGCGCGGACGTCTCGCCCTGGCTGAGCGAACTCTTCGGCACGGTGACCGCCGGGCTGCCGGCCCTGCTCATGTCCCTGCTCCGGTATGCCCAAAAGACCGGCTCCATCGGGCTGCGGCGGGGCACCTGGATCCTCCTGTCGCCCCCGGATCTGGCCCGGGTACCGGCCGCGGACCTGGTGGACCACCGGGTACGGTCCCTGCCCGCCGAGGAACAGACCGTGGCCGCGATCGTCTCCCTCGCCGGACCACTCTCGCTCGGCGAGATCCTGCGCTTCAGCAACCCCAAGACCGTCGACGCCCTCGAAATGGCCGGGATCATTGCCGTCTCCCGGGACCAAGAGCGGCTGGTCCGGCCGGCCAGCCCCATGGTGGGCGAGATCGTCCGCGGCAGGGTCCCCGCCGGACGGAGCGCCGGGCTGCGGGCCAGCCTGCTGCAACTGCCGGGCTTCAGCGACGGCCACCCCGAGGCCTACCTCAACCGGTTCCGCTGGGCGCTTGACGCCGGCGCCGAGCTCGCCCCCGCCGAGCTGGTGTACGGCGCCGCACGGGCGAACGCCGCCCTCGACGCCGTCACCGCGCTCCGTGCCGCCACCGCCGCCGCCGGGGGTGACCGCGCGCCGGAGGCAAAGATCCAGCTGGCCTACGCGCAGTACCTCCTGGGCCGGACGGAGGCCGCCGCCGGGCAGCTGAGGTCCGCGGGGGCCGTTCCCTACGGCCGACCCTCCTACCTGGCGGCCCTCCTGGCCGCGCGGCTGGGAAATGCTGCCCCGGAGACCGGCCCGGCGGGCCAGACAGGCCCGGCAGGCGACGACGACGGCGACGGCACCAGCCCCGGCGCGGGGGGCCGGGACACCGCGGCGGAGTGGTCCGATTCGGCGGCGCCCGGCCTGGCCGCGCGGCTGCTGCTGGGCCCGGACGACGAGCCAGCGGGGGAGCTGCAGCGCCGCTGGGCAGCCCTGGCCAACCTCCCCGGCGTGGCGGAGGAGCTGGGCGTCCCAGCGGCATTCCGGGTGGCGGAGCTGCAGTCGGTGCGGGGGCAGGTGGTGACCGGGCTCGGGACGGACCGGCAGGCATGGCCGCAGGCGGGCCCGGCGACGGCCGCGTTGCCGCTGGTGCGTGAGGACCTGCTCGCCCGGCACTGCCTGAACCTGGTCCGGGCAGGGGAGTGGGACGAACTCGCCGCCGCGGTGGACGGCTACGCCGCGGCCCTGCCCTTCCGACTGCTCTACAGCGGCGGGCTGCTGCACTTGGTGCGCGGCTTCTCCCGCCTGCGCCAGGGCCGGTTCCCGGAGAGCCTGGCCGAACTGCTGATCGGCGTCGAGGAGCTGACCGTCGCCGACCCGTGGCGGCTGCGTCCGCTGGCCCACGCGCTCGCGGCCTACGCCGCCTTCGTCGTCGGCCGGAACGACGACGCCGCCGCCAATGCGCGTGCCTACCGTGCGGAACCGCTGGGCGGGCCGGCCCCGCTGCGGTTGCTCGCCGATGCCTACTGCACCGCCGCGGACGACGGCGGTGCAGGCCCGGCCGCCCGGCAGCACCGGCTGGACCGGCTGGCGGACGGTGCCCGGGACCGTGGCCTGTTCGGTGTCGAGACGGAGATCCGGCGGCTGGCCGTGCGCGAAGGCGACCCGGCCGCCGCGGAGGCGCTGGCCCTCAGCAGCGCCGCGATCGAGGGGCCCGAGGGCTCCCTGCTGCGCGCCTTCGCCCGCGCCGTGGCCGACTCCGACACCAGCGCGCTCAGTACCCTCAGCGACGAGGCGCTGGCCGCCGGCTACCTGCTCCTGGCCCTGGAAGCCGCCCAGCAGGCCGCCCGCTGTCTGGAAAACGATCCGCACAAGTGGAGGCTGACGGTGGTCCAGCGCAAGGTCCACCACCGTATGGTCGCGGCCGGGATGTCGGAGAGCATCAACATCGTCCATGGGGACCACCACGCGGACCTGACGGCCCGGGAAGCCGAGATCCTCCGACTCGTCAGCCAGGGCGCCAGCAACGTCGAGATCGCCGCCGCCCTGACCCTCTCCACCCGCACGGTGGAGGGCCACCTGTACCGGGTCTTCGCCAAACTGGGCGTCAGCCGGCGCTCAGAACTCGTCGATGCAGAACCGGACTTCCTCACCCCGCCGGGACCCGGATTCGGGCCGGGGACGGGGCCACCGGGAGGTCCTGCGTAGTTCCCGGCCGGCGCTCCGGCCGGCCGGGAGTACGCCTAAGTAGTTCGGCAGGGTAGCGGCGGAGGGAAGTCGGGTAAGTCCTACTCGTGTGGAGCACCGGCGGGATTTGATTAACTTGACTCAGTCAAGGGAACGGCCCGAAAGGACAACGCTCCACACACTTGGCTTTCGCTTCATCCGGCTTCCTTCGATGGAATCGTACGGTGCCCCCAACCGGCAGCCGTACCCCCTAGACGGAGCCGGCGGCGTCAGAGCCTTCTGAGACCGAGGCTCTCCCCCCAGCCGCCGCCGGCTCCCTTTACGGTCTCCCGCCGGGTCCATCCGGCGGCAGACGCAGGAATCAAACGCCCCGCCCGGGAACCCAAGGCCCGCCGGCGGGGCGTTTGGCTGCCCGGGACAGGGCGCTTGTCTGATCGGCACGTGGCCTTTGGCTGACCGGAGCGCGGGGGAGAAGCCCGGGAGCGCCCCACGTTCCGGCGGTAAGTTTCGGCGGTAAGGGGGACCTCCGTGGGGCATCCGGCCGGGCCGTGGAATAATTAGGCTAAATCTGTGTAACGTAATCGGCCGCCCACGCCGCGCTCACCCGCCGGCGGCCGCCGACGCAGCGACTGCCGATCAGGAGTTCCACCCATGGTTGCACCACCAGCCCACCTGCCCAGCCCGGCCCCGGCCCTGGGGAACGACGAGGTCCTGAGGATCCGCAACGACTTCCCGATCCTCAACCGGCCCGTGAACGGCCAGCCGCTGGTGTACCTGGACTCCGGTGCCACCTCGCAGAACCCCATCAGCGTCCTCGAGGCTGAGCAGGAGTTCTACGAGCAGCGCAACGCCGCCGTGCACCGGGGTGCCCACCACCTGGCCGTGGAGGCCACCGACGTCTTCGAGGACGCCCGGGAAACCGTCGCCGCGTTCATCGGCGCCGGGGACGACGAACTGATCTGGACCTCGAACGCCACCGAGGGCCTGAACCTGCTCAGCTACTCCTTCCTCAACGCCTCCCTGCCCGGCGCCCCCGCGGAGGCCGCCCGGTTCGCCCTCGGCGCCGGCGACCGGATCGTGGTCACCGAGATGGAGCACCACGCCAACCTCATCCCGTGGCAGCAGCTCGCCGCCCGGACCGGCGCCACCCTGGACTACATCCCCGTGGACGACTCCGGTGCCCTGGACCTGGAGGCCGCCGCCCGGCTGATCGGCCCCCGCACCCGGGTCTTGGCCTTCACCCATGCCTCCAACGTCCTCGGCACCATCAACCCCGTTACCGACCTGGTCGCGCTGGCCCGGGCCGTCGGCGCGCTGGTGGTCCTTGATGCCTGCCAGTCCGCCCCGCACCTGGAGCTCGACGTCAAGGCCCTGGACGTGGACTTCGCCGTCTTCTCCGGCCACAAGATGCTCGGACCCACCGGGATCGGCGGCCTCTACGGCCGCTCGGAGCTGCTCAACGCCATGCCCCCGTTCCTCACCGGCGGCTCCATGATCACCACGGTCACCATGGACCGCGCCGGCTTCCTGCCCAGCCCGCAGCGCTTCGAGGCCGGAACGCAGCGGATCTCCCAGGCGGTGGCGCTCGCGGCCGCGGCGAACTACCTGACCGAGACCGGCCTGGCCCGGATCCACGCTTGGGAGGCCACGCTCGGCCAGCGGCTCGTCGAGGGCCTCGAGGCGATCCCCGGCATCCGCGTCCTCGGCCCCGCCGCCGGCCGGGAACGGATCGGCCTGGCCGCGTTCGACGTCGCCGGCGTCCACGCCCACGACGTCGGGCAGTTCCTGGACAGCCGCGGCATCGCCGTGCGCGTGGGCCACCACTGCGCCCAGCCGCTGCACCGCCGCCTGGGCCTGACGGCGAGCACCCGCGCCAGCACCTACCTGTACAACACCACCGACGACGTCGACGCGTTCCTCGACGCGGTCGCCGGTGTCCGTCCCTACTTCAACGCCTGAGGACCGCCCGTGAGCCTTGACCAGCTGTACCAACAAATCATCCTCGAGCACGCCAAGGAACGGCACGGCAACGGCCTGGATGCGGGGGCGGAGTTCCCTGCGGGGGCCGCGTCCGGCCAGTCGCACCAGCTGAACCCGACCTGCGGCGACGAGATTACCGTGCGGGTGTCCGTGGCCGGCGGGAAGGTCAGCGACCTCCGCTGGGACGGTGAGGGGTGCTCGATCTCGATGGCGTCCGCCTCGGTCCTGACCGAGCTCGCCGAGGACCTGGACACGGCGGAATTGCAGCGCATCATCGACAGCTTCCGTGAGGTGCTGCGCTCCCGCGGCAAGGTGGCCGCGGATCCGGAGATCCTCGGCGACGCGGCCGCGTTCGAGGGTGTGTCCCGCTACGCCGCGCGGGTCAAGTGCGCCATGCTCTCCTGGGTTGCCGCCGAGGACGCCCTCACCCAGGCGCTGGGCCGGCAGGAGAGCTAGGGCACGTAGCTGGCGATGATGCCGAAGAGCAGGACCATCATGGCCAAAGCGGTGTACATCGACCAGTTCCGTCCGCCCGGCTTCCGGTGGCTGCCGTGCCAGACCCGTTCCATTCCGTCCATGTCCATAGCACCATTGGACGGCTGGCCTGCGGCCGGAAACAGCGTGCGGTCCACGCAAAAATAGACCCGGCCGCCGCTTACGTGAGCGGGTTACCTACTCACATTTCGCGACGGCCGGGTGGGGTCCGGAAGGGACCGCGGAATCAGAAGAGCCCGGAGATCCCAATCCCGGCCGTGGCCGCACCGAGCACCATCGAGATGCTGACCAGCACCACGTGCACGGTCAGGAACCGGGTGGCCTTGCCATTGGCGTCACGGGCCCGCGGATCGTTGCGCACGCGGCGCAGGAACTGCGGCCAGACCACCAGCGACCAGATGCCGGCGATGATCAGGACGACGGCGGCGAGGACGGGAAGCTGCATGGCTTAGTGGCTTTCGAGCCAGGCCTGCGCCTGGGTGGCCTGGATGTTCAGGGCCTTGCCCACCATCGGCTCGGCGGCGTCGGCGATCTTCCCGCCGAGGAACGGCACGGAGGAGGACACGGTTCCCTCGAGTTCGATCCGGGTGCTGCCGCCCTCGGCCACGAGCCGCTGCACGGCGGTGACGTCCAGCGGGGCGCCGGCGACCTTGAGGGAGATGTTGCTTTCCCGCGAACCGTCGGCCGCCGGGGCGCCCCAGCTCTCAAGCTGGGTGACCTTCAGGCTCTCGCCGACGAACTTCCGGGCGATGTCCGGCATCCTGGTGGTGGGGATGGTGCGCACGGTGGTGGTGTTGAATGCGCCGGCCGTATCGCCGTCGACGGCGAACGATTCCAGGGTGCCGCCGACCAGCTCACTGGTGTGGCGCAGGAAGTCCTCGCTGGCGAAGACTGCCGTGACACTCTCGACGGTGTGCGGAAGGGTGGTGGATGCGCTCAGGGCCATTAGGGTCCTCCAGGGGGTGGAAGGGGTCGTTTCGGGCTCCAAACATCTTACGCGTTAGGCCCGGCCGGTTCCGATTCGGTCTTCGGCGCCCGTTCCGGTTCCGGCACTGGTTTCGCCTCTGGTTCTGTCTCTGCGAGCCGTTGGGCCGCCGCCGCGATATTCCGCGACATGGCGGGGAAAATCAGGCTGTGGAACGGCAGCACAGCCAGCCAGTAGAGCTTGCCGCTGAGCCCCTTGGGGAAAAAGATGGCCCGCTGCCGGTAGAGGCTGCCGTTGCCCTCCGGTTCCACCATGAGCTCCAGCCAGGCCCGGCCCGGGGCGCGCATCTCGGCACGGAGCCGGAGCAGCCGGCCGCGGTCGATCCGCTCCACCCGCCACCAGTCCACAACCTCGCCCTCGGCCAGCAGCCGCGGGTGGCGCCGACCGCGGGCCAGCCCGGCCCCGCCTGTCAGCTTGTCCAGCCAGCCGCGCACGCTCCACGCCAGCGGCAGGGAGTACCAGCCGTTCTGCCCGCCGATGCCCTCGATGATGGTCCAGACGTGGTCCGGGGCCGCAGGGCTGGAGTAACTGCGCTCGTCCACATAGACCCGGTGCCCGGCCCACTCCGGGTCGCTCGGCAGCGGGTCGGCGTCGGCGCCCGCGTTCGCCCATGTGGTCTCCACCTGCCCGTCGCGTTCCCGGCCCAGGGCCAGGGCGACGGCCCGGCGGTAGGGGGTCAGGCCGCCGTCGGGCTGCGGGATGAAGTCGTCGATGTCGTGTTCGCGCGCCACGGCGTCGTGCTGGAGAGATTCCACCAGCGGCAGGGACATGGACAGCGGGATTGGCGTGGTCAGGGCCACCCACATGCCGGCCAGCTTCGGGGCCGGAACGGGCAGGGCCAGCACCATCCGGTAGGGCAGCCCGGCCTCCGCGGCGTACTCCTGCATCATCCCGGCGTAGGTGAGCACCTGCCGGGAGCCGATGTCGAAGGTGCGGTTGATCGGGCCCTCCAGCGAGGCGGCGCCGACCAGGTAGTAGAGCACGTCGCGGACGGCGATCGCCTCGATCTTGTTGCGCACCCAGCTGGGGGCTGGCATCAGCGGCAGCGTCTCGGACAGGTGCCGGATCATCTCGAAGGAGGCGGAACCGGAGCCGATCACCACGCCGGCCTGGAAGACGACGGCGTTCACGGGGCTGTCCAGGAAGATCTTGCCCACGGCCTCGCGGGAGCGCATGTGGGTGGAGAGCTCCGCGCCGGAGGGGTGCAGGCCGCCGAGGTAGACGATACGGTCCACGCCGGCGGACTCGGCGGCCTCCGCGGTGAGGGCCGCCATCGCCTTTTCCTTGGCCTCGAAGCCCGAGCCGCCGGCCATCGAGTGGACCAGGTAGTAGAGGACGTCGACGCCGGCCAGGGCCGCCTTGAGTGCCGCGCCGTCGTCGAGGCTGCTCTGCACCACCTCCACCTGCTCCAGCCAGGGCACGCCCGCGATCTTCGCCGGCGTCCGGACCAGGACCTTGACCTTGTGCCCGGCCTCCAGCAGCCGGGGGACCAGCCGGCCGCCGATGTAGCCGGTGGCGCCGGTGACCAGGACGGTCTTCGGATGCGGGGTAGGGGGGATGCCGGTCATTGCGGGTGGCTCCTTCTCGTTGCGGATATTAGCCATTCGGAGCGGCGGGGCCGCCGGACGTCCCGCCGCCACGAAACAGGCTTGGATGGGGAGCCGGAACGGGCCGGGCCCGTCCTGCCAGCTTAGCGCCCGGGTGCCCGGTCCGCTCCGGTGGCGGTAGGCTGGAATCACCCGGGATTCTTGCGAATTCCGGGTATTCGTGTTGCCTGCACGTCAGCGATCAGTTCAGGAGTTTCCGCCATGAGCCTTCCCGGCCCCTCACTTTCCGGCCTGCGGCGCGTCCTCGCCCGGGACTCAACCTTCGCCCGGGTGCAGGCCGAGGCGTCCCGGCCGGTCTCCGCCCGCAGCGAGGGCTACCAGCTCAGCGCCCCGGCCGGGCTGCGCGCGGCCCTGCTGGCCGAGGTATCGGACGGCCTGCTCGCGTCCGACGCCGGCGGCACCGCCGCACCCGTCGTGTTGGCCGTGACCGCCACCGGGCGTGAGGCGGAGGACCTGGTGCAGGCCCTGGACGCGTTCCTGCCCGCCGGCAGCATCGCCGAGTTCCCCAGCTGGGAGACCCTCCCGCACGAACGGCTCTCCCCGCGCTCGGACACCGTCGGCCGCCGCCTCTCCGTGCTGCGCCGCCTGGCCCACCCGGAGGCCTCCGGCACGCCGCTGCGCGTCGTCGTCGCCCCCGTCCGCGCCGTCGTCCAGCCGATCGTGGCGGGGCTGGGAGAGCTGGTGCCCGTGACCTTGACGGTGGGCCAGGAGGCCCCGTTCGGCGAGGTGGTGAAGAACCTCGCGGCCGCCGCCTACGCCCGGGTGGACATGGTCACCCGGCGCGGCGAGTTCGCCGTCCGCGGCGGCATGCTGGACGTCTTCCCGCCCACCGAGGACCACCCCATCCGGGTGGAGTTCTTCGGCGACGAGGTCGAACAGATGCGCTGGTTCGCCGTCGCCGACCAGCGCTCGCTGACCGCCCCCGGCGTGCACCACCCCACCGAACTGCACGCCCCGCCGTGTCGCGAAATCCTGATCACCCCCTCCGTGATGTCCCGCGCCGCGACGCTGAAGTCCCAGCTGCCGGCCGCGGCGGACATGCTGGAGAAGATCGCCGGCGGCATTGCCGTCGAGGGCATGGAGTCCCTCGCCCCGGTGCTGGTGGATTCGATGGTTCCGTTCGTGGACCAGTTCCCGGCCGGGTCGATCGCCGTCGTGATCGAACCCGAGAAGGTCCGCACCCGCGCCCACGACCTCGCCGCCACCAACGAGGAATTTCTCGAGGCGGCCTGGTCCACGGCGTCCGACGGCGGGTCTGCACCGCTGGATTTGAGCGCCGCCGCGTCTGAGGCGCTGCACTCGGCCAGCTTCCGGTCCCTGGCCGAGACCCGCGCCACCGCGCTGGAGCACCAGGTGTCCTGGTGGTCGATCAGCTCCCTGTCCAGCGACGAGGAGCTGCTGCCGGACATCGACGTTGTGAACCTGCACGCCCGCGAACCGCGCGGCTACCAGGGCGACGTCGCCGAGATGATGGACTTCATCGGCTCGCACGTGCGCGACCAGTGGCGGATCGTGGTGGCCACCGAGGGCCCCGGCCCCGCCCAGCGCCTCGCCGAGCTGTTCCACGACAACGACATCCCCTGCGCCCGGGTCGAGACGCTCGAAGCGGAGCCGCAGCCGGGGCTGATCGAGGTCACCACCGCATGCGTGGGCCGCGGCTTCGTCCTGGACGGGCTGAAGACGGCGCTGCTGACCGAGGCGGACCTGCTGGGCCGCACGTCCGCCGGGTCCACCAAGGACATGCGGCGGATGCCCTCCAAGCGGCGCAACGCCGTCGACCCGCTGCAGCTGCTCGCCGGGGACTTTGTGGTGCACGAACAGCACGGCATCGGCCGGTTCGTCGAGCTGATTCAGCGCAAGGTGGCCGGTGGCGGCGACGGTGTGCGCGAGTACCTGGTGCTCGAGTACGCCCCGTCCAAGCGCGGCGCCCCCGGCGACCGGCTCTTCGTGCCCACCGACCAGCTGGACCAGGTCACCCGCTATGTCGGCGGCGACACCCCGGTGTTGAGCAAGATGGGCGGCTCCGACTGGGCCAGCACGAAGTCCAAGGCGCGCAAGGCGGTCAAGGAGATCGCCGGCGAGCTGATCCGGCTCTACTCGGCCCGGATGGCCTCCCGCGGCCACGCCTTCGGCCCGGACACGCCCTGGCAGCGCGAGCTGGAGGAGGCCTTCCCCTATGTGGAGACCCCGGACCAGCTGACCACCATCAACGAGGTCAAGGCGGACATGGAACGGGAGATCCCGATGGACCGCCTGGTCTCCGGCGACGTCGGCTACGGCAAGACCGAGATCGCCGTCCGGGCCGCGTTCAAGGCCGTCCAGGACGGCAAGCAGGTGGCCGTGCTGGTGCCCACCACCCTGCTCGCCCAGCAGCACTACGAGACCTTCACCGAGCGGTTCTCCGGGTTCCCGCTGCGGGTCCGGCCCCTGTCCCGCTTCCAGGCCGCCAAGGAGGCCAAGGAGACGGCCGAAGGCGTCAAGACCGGCGCGGTCGACGTCGTCATCGGCACGCACCGGCTGTTGTCCAAGGACTTCGAGTTCAAGGACCTGGGCCTGGTGATCGTGGACGAGGAGCAGCGCTTCGGCGTCGAACACAAGGAGGCGCTGAAGAAGATGCGCACCAACGTGGACGTCCTGGCCATGAGCGCGACGCCGATCCCGCGCACCCTGGAGATGTCGCTGACCGGCATCCGCGAGACCTCCACCCTGGCGACCCCGCCGGAGGAGCGGCACCCGGTGCTGACCTACGTGGGCCCGTACACGGACAAGCAGACCTCCGCCGCGATCCGCCGCGAGCTGATGCGCGAGGGGCAGGTCTTCTTCGTCCACAACCGGGTCTCCACGATCGAGCGCACCGCCGCGAAGATCCGCGAACTCGTGCCCGAGGCGCGCGTGGAGGTGGCGCACGGCAAGATGTCCGAGAGCCGGCTGGAACAGATCATCGTGGACTTCTGGGAGAAGCGCTTCGACGTCCTGGTCTGCACCACCATCATCGAGACCGGCCTGGACATCTCCAACGCCAACACCCTGATCGTCGACGGCGCGGACAAGTACGGGCTCTCGCAGCTGCACCAGCTGCGCGGGCGGGTGGGCCGCGGCCGGGAACGCGCCTACGCCTACTTCCTCTACCCCTCGGAGAAGCCGCTGGGCGAGGTGGCGCTGGAGCGGCTCAAGGCCGTGGCCACCCACAATGAGCTTGGCGCCGGTATGCAGCTGGCCATGAAGGACCTCGAGATCCGCGGCGCCGGCAACCTGCTCGGCGGAGAACAGTCCGGCCACATCCAGGGCGTCGGCTTCGACCTCTACATCCGGCTGGTCGGCGAGGCCGTGGCGGATTACCGCGGCGAGGCCGAGGAGAAGGCCGCCGAAATGAAGATCGAGCTGCCGGTCAATGCGCACCTGCCGCACGACTACGTTCCCGGCGAACGGCTCCGCCTGGAGGCGTACCGGAAGCTGGCCTCGGCGCTCACCAACGAGGCGATCGAGGAGGTCGAGGCCGAGCTGGTGGACCGCTACGGGGAGCTGCCGCTGCCCGCCCAGAACCTCGTGGCCGTGGCCCGCTTCCGGGTCGGGGCGCGCGAGGCGGGCCTGACCGACGTCGCCCTGCAGGGGAACTTCATCAAGTTCTCGCCCGCCCAGCTGCCCGAGTCCAAGCAGATGCGGCTGGCCCGCATGTACCCGGGCTCGCAGACCAAGCCGGCCCTGGACGCGGTACTGATTCCCAAGCCCAAGACCGCCCGGATCGGCGGCCGCGACCTGCAGGACGCGGAGATCCTGGCCTGGGCCAACAGCGTGATCGAGGCGATCTTCACCGACGTCCCGCCCGCCGCGGGCTAGGCCGTGATGGGAGGACACCACGCCGCGTCAGGTGCCGCGGCGTGGGTGGCTATTGCCTCGACCGGGCCGTACACGCTCGGCTGGTACCCGCTGGATCCCGCCGGGATCGTCATCGGCGGGATGGCGACGGCGGGGACGGCGCTGATCTGCGACTGGGACCACCGCTCGTCCACGGTGGCGCACGCGCTGCCGCCGCTCTCGAACCTGATCGCCGTGGGGATCGAGAACGCCTCCGGCGGCCACCGCCAGGGCACCCACTCGGTGCTGGGGGCGGCCTTCTTCGTGCTGCTCGCCGCGCTGGCCGGGAAGATCCAGTTGCAGACCGACTGGGGCCTGCTCTCGGTGGGCGCCGGGCTGCTGTGCATGTTCCTGATCAACATCGCCGCGAAGGCCCTGAAGCTCTTCCCCAAATACGGGGTGGTCAGCAACTGGATCTTCGCGCTCACCATGGCCGGGCTGGTGACCTGGTTCGCCCCGCATCAGTGGTCCTGGCTGCCGGTGTCCATGTTGACCGGCGTGCTGGTGCACATCCTTGGGGACATGATCACCACCGGGGGAGTGCCTCTGCTGTGGCCGATCGTGGTCAAACCGCCGAAGTTCCTGCGGAGGCTGCCGCTGGTCAAGGACGTCTGGAAGGCCAACGGGGCGTTCTCCATCCCGCTCCTGGGCCGGGCCGGTTCGCGACGCGAGTGGCTGGTGCTGATCCCCGTCGGCGCCTACGCCATGGTGGGGATGTGCGTCGCGGCCGTCGACGTCGCCCGTGGCCACTTCCCGGCGGCCGTCGCCTTCGGCTCAGCCGTCGTTGGCCGGCTGCTCGGTTCGGGAAGCTAGCCGCAGGCTGCCCGTCGGCATGACACGTTTCCGCTGCGGTTCCGGACGTGCGCACCCTGGGTCCGCGCCGCGCGGGTCCGAATCCGCCGCGCCCGTCCGGAACCGGCCGTTAAACGCGTGAAGCCCCGGCGAACCGGGGCTTCACGCTTTGGACGAGGCTTAGTGTTCGCCGGCCGAGTCCGAGCGGCCGGTGATGGTCTGCGGGATCCAGAACGCCAGGGCGAACAGCACCAGGCAGGCAAGCATCGGCCAGGGGTTGCCCAGGGTCAGGAACGACAGCGAGTACAGGGCGCCGAAGAAGAGCGCCATCATGATGACAAACAGCACCACGCTGGATGCCAGGTTGTTCTCGAACCTGGGGGTCTTGGCGGTCTTGCCGTTGTTGCTGGACATTCGTTCCTCCTCGGCCCCGCGGGGCTGTAAAAACTGTGGCGGCGTGGTTCCGGCGGGGCGGTCAGTACGCGGACGAACCCTGTTCGCCCTTGACGATCGCGATGCCGGAGCTGGCGCCAATACGTGTTGCACCAGCAGCTATCATAGCCTGCGCGTCGGCAAGGGACCGCACGCCGCCGGATGCCTTGACGCCCAGGTCCGGTCCCACGGTGCGGCGCATCAGGGTGACGTCTTCGACCGTCGCGCCGCCGCCGTTGAAGCCGGTGGAGGTCTTGACGAAGTCGGCGCCGGCCTCGACGGCGGCCTCGCAGGCGAGGACCTTCTGCGCGTCGTCCAGCAGGGACGTCTCGATGATGACCTTGAGGATGGCGCCGCCGGCGTGGACGGTCTCGGCCACGGCACGGATGTCATCGACCAGGGCGCCCTTGTCGCCGGCGCGGGCGGCTGCGATGTTGATCACCATGTCGATCTCGTCCGCGCCGTCGAGCACGGCGCCGCGGGCCTCGAAGGCCTTGACGTCGCTGGGCGTCGCACCGAGCGGGAAGCCGATCACGGAGCAGGTCAGCACGCCGGAACCCTTGAGGGCGGTCTTGACGGTCTTGACCCAGATCGGGTTCACGCAGACGGACTTGAACTGGTACTCGGCGGCCTCGGAGCAGACTTTGAGCACGTCGGCCTCGCCGGCCTCCGGCTTGAGCAGGGTGTGGTCGATGAACGCGGCGATGTTGCCGGTGCCGTGGTGGAGGTCCTGGCCGGTGCCGGAGGCCCCGGCCGTGGTGGCGTCGTTGCTCATGGTGGTCCCTTTCCTGACGGGACGGATCATGGCCGGCCCGGCTGCTGACGCGGCGCGCGTCGTGGCTTCTCAGTGCACCATCTTGCCATATGGGACCACACTGTCTCGGGGTAGGGAGCCCGCTCAGGCGGCGGCCGCGACGGGGACCTGGAGGCAGGCCTGCACGAGCCCGGCGGCGCAGATGCTGGCGGCGGAACCGGCGGCCACCAACAGGCCCAGCCGGACGCCGTCGAGCGCCGCGGCGTCGCCGATCGCCCAGATGCCGGGCACGGAGGTGCGGTAGTCGGCGCCCACCAGGATCCCGCCCTGGGCGGCGGTGGCCAGCCCGGCGGTGCGGGCCAGCGCGTCCCGGGAGATCCGCTCCTCGGCGAGGACCACCAGGTCACCGCTCATGCTGGAGCCGTCCTCGAAGACGATCCCGGAGGCCGGCAGCACGGACCCGGCGAGGGTGGGGACGACGGCGGCGGGCCGCAGCGTGGTGCGGACCGGGCGGACGCCGCGGGCCCGCAGCACTGCCTCGGCCTGTCCCGCTGCCGTGCCGGTGCCCACCAGGATGCCCAGCGGCCGCCGGCCCAAGACCCGGGTGACGTCCTTGACCGCGTCGCCGAGGGTGCCGGCGTCGTCGATCGTGGAGTAGCTCAGGCACCGGCCCGAGCCCTCGATCGGGGCCAGGGCCGGGGCCGAGCCGGTGGCGATGACCAGCTGGTCGTAGCCGAATTCGAGGCCGTCCGCCGTCGTCACCCGCCGCTGCTCGGCGTCGATGAAGCTGGCGGGCTGGCCGAACCGGACCGAGACCTGGGGGAGCACGGCCAGCTCCAGCAGTTCCGCCGGGGCGTCGTCCCGGTTGCTGAGGACCGTGATGGCGCCGCCGAACGGGGTGCGGGTGAGCTGGCGGACCAGGGCCTGCGCCGCCGGGCCGGCCCCGGCGATCACGATCCGCGGCGAGGAGGCCACGGTGGTGGAGGCGGTGCTGGCGGCGGAGGATTTCGGTGCGGACATGTGCTGGCCCTTTCGCTGGCGGGCCTGCTGGTGTGGCCCCTGTTTCTGTTGTTCCCCAGCGTAGGAGGCCGGTTTTTCGCGCACGTTTCTGCGGTGTTGCGGTATTTTCGCTCCCTGTTCGCCAATTGTTACCAGCTGGTAATGGCGTGGCTCACACCCGGAGCCGGTAGCCGCGCTTCACCACGGTTTCCACCAGCGAGGCGTCCGGCAGCGCGGACCGGAGCCGGCTGACTGTCATGTCCAGCGCGTGCACCGAGCCGCGCAGTTCCAGCAGCTCGGAGAGCGACTCGCGGGACAGGACGGCGCCGCCGGCCCCCAGCAGCGCCCGCATCAGCAGCAGCGGCGCGGGCGCCAGTTCCACGGGCTCGCCGTCGATCCGCAGCGACCGGCCGCGCAGCTCCACCGCGCCCGCGGCGGTGTCCAGCCGGCGGACGTGGTTCAGGGCCAGGTGTTCGCAGACCAGCCGGATCAGTGCGCCCATCCGGAACCGTTCCGGCACCAGCGGCTGCACGCCGGCGTCGACCAGCGGCTGGGCGGTGATGGGGCCGACGACGGCGGTGGCCACCGTGGTCTTCAGCGCCGCGACCAGTTGCTTGTACAGGCCCATCTCGTGCGCGGTGCTCCATAACGCGTCGACGGCGGGGGCGGAGGTGAAGGTCAGCACGTCGAGGCTGCCGTTGCAGGCGGCCTCGATCAGCTTGGGCAGCCGGCCGGCGCCCTCGGGCTTGACCCAGCGGTAGGGGGTGACGGTCATGACGTTTGCCCCGGACATCCGGAGCCGCTCCAGCTGCCGGACGTCGGTGTAGCCGTGCAGCTGGACGGCGACGGTCTTCCCGCGCACCCCCTCGGCCAGCAGCATGTCCACCAGGGTTGCGGTGGTCTCGTCGCTGCTGATCCCGACGTCGGCCAGGCCGGCCGCGCGCACGGCGCCGCGGGCCTTGGGCCCGCGGACGAACATCCGGGTGGCGGCCAGGGTCTCCAGCAGCTGGTCGCCGATGCCGAAGCTGTCCGCCGCCTCGCACCAGCGGCGCATGCCGTAGGCGGTGGTGGCGATGCACAGCTGCGGCCGGGCCTCGATGATGGCGCGGCTGTCCTCGATCAGCCGGTGGTCCTCCTGCGCCGGGGCGATCTTCAGCGCCGGTGCGTGCAGCACCTCGGCGCCGCGGCGTTCCAGGGCCTCAATCAGGTCCTGCGAGCGTCGGTGCGAGGTGACGCCGATCCGGAAGCCCTCCAGCGGCTGGTCGGCGGTTCCGGCGGTGTCCGGGGCGGTCCCGGCCAGGCTGTTCACGGTCACGGCGCTCACGCCCCGACCAGGGACGCCGCGAGGCGGTCCAGTTCGGCCGCGGCGGCGTCGCAGCCCCGGTTCGCCTCCGCGACCCGGACCACCTCGCCGATCACCAGGACGGCGGGGTTGCCGCAGCCGGCAGCGGCCGCCGTGATGCCGCCCAGGGCCGCGATGGTGGTGCGCTGGCCGGGCTGGTAGCCGCGCTCGATCACCGCCACCGGCATGTCCGCGCGCATCCCGGCCCGGCGCAGCCCGGCCGCCAGCTGGTGGAGCGTGCCGATGCCCATCAGCACCACGATGGTCCCGCCGAGCCCGGTCAGGTGCCGGTGTTCGTCCTCGGTGAGCGGGGCATGGCCGGAGACCACGGTGAACAGGCGGCTGACCTCGCGGTGGGTGACCGGGATGCCCGCGGCGGCCGGGACGGAGACTGCGCTGGTGACCCCGGAAATGACCCGGACCGGCAGCCCGGCGCGCACGCAGGCGGCCACTTCCTCGCCGCCGCGGCCAAAGACGTACGGGTCTCCGCCCTTGAGCCGGACCACGTTCGCGCCGGCCTGGGCGGCATTGACCATCAACTCCTCGATGCCGGCCTGGCTGACCTTGTGGTGGCCGGGGGTCTTGCCCACGTCCACCAGCTCCGCGGTGGTCAGGGACGGCAGGTCCTGGTGCGGTGCCAGCCGGTCGTAGAAGACGACGTCGGCGTCGCGCAGGGCGGCCACCGCGGCGACGGTCAGCAGCTCCCCGGCGCCGGGGCCGCCGCCCACCAGGGTGACGTGCCCGGCCGGGCCGGCCGCGGGTTCGGCGGCGACCGGCAC
>NZ_JBFBKP010000076.1:0-20024 GCF_040702285.1 Arthrobacter sp. NPDC080086 | reverse complement strand
GCATAGAAAAGGTCCCCGGCGGTGTGCCGGGGACCTTTTGCGTGCCGCCGCAGGTCTCTTAGAGGTCTTCGTCGCGCGGGAAGCCGTCCCGTTCGTAGCTGGCATTGAGCCGGGCCATGTACCCGGCGAAAGCCGCCAGGTCCCCGGCCGGCCACTCCGCCAGCCGGTCCCGGAACACCTCGCGCCGGGCGTCCTGCACCAGGTGCATCTTCTCCTCGCCCAAGGCCGTCAGGCTGATCGCCTGCGCCCGGCCGTCCAGCGGGTCCGCCGCCTTGGACACCAGGCCGAGGCCCTCCAGGAACGCCACCTGGCGGCTGACCGACGGCTTGCCCACGCCCAGCCAGGCCGCCAGCTCGGTCAGGCGGATCGGCCCCCTGGCCCGAAGCACCGAAAGCAGGCCGTATGCGGCGGGTTCCATATCCGGGTGCACCTCGCGGGAGAGCCGCTGCGAGACGGAACGGGCGCGCCGCCACAGCAGGCTCAGCTGGTGTTCCACCTCGGCGATGGACTCGTCGGGGGAGGCCGCGCCGGCCCCGGAACCCTGCTCCGGCGTGGTCGCGGCGTGGTCAATGGTGCTCATAGCAACCATTCTAGGGTCCGCCCCGGGGTCCCCTTCCGTGAGAGACTTGTGCGGTGCGAATCAGCGACTTCTGGCGGCTCATGGACGACGAGTTCGGTGCCGGCTACTCCCGCGTCCTCAGCAGTTCCCTGGTCCTGGCCGGCGTCGGAGGACGCACCGCGGACCAGGCGCTGAGCGCCGGCATCCCGCCCAAACAGGTGTGGCTGGCCATGTGTGACGTCCAGGACGTGCCCGCGGAGCGCCGGCTCGGCCGCGACATCAAACCCCGCGACCAGGGCCCGCTGAACTAAACCACGGCGACGTCGGCTTGGTCACGTTGGCCGGATCGACGAAGCCGCCCCTGGGCCTTCCGCGGTGCCTGACACGCCGGGGGATTGTTCGAATATCTGTTCGGGTCGGGCTATGCTTTTTTCAGAGCGTTTTCCACATACGCGACGACGGCGGCAACTTTGTCAGTGGCTGCCCCTAACGTCGGTGATGACAGCAACGGCCGTGACGGCCACTCTCCAATGAGAAAGTTTTTGAGGTGTGAATCATGGCCGCAGCCCCGGATCGCCAGAAGGCGCTCGACGCAGCACTCGCCCAGATTGACAAGCAGTTCGGCAAGGGCTCGGTCATGCGCCTGGGCGACGAAGTCCGCGCCCCCATCGAGGTCATTCCCACCGGCTCCATCGCCCTGGATGTCGCCCTTGGCATTGGCGGCCTGCCCCGCGGTCGCGTCGTAGAGATCTACGGCCCCGAATCCTCCGGTAAGACCACCGTGGCGCTGCACGCCGTCGCCAACGCCCAGCGCCAGGGCGGCATCGCGGCCTTCATCGATGCCGAACACGCCCTGGACCCGGAATACGCTGCCAAGCTGGGCGTGGACACGGACGCGCTGCTCGTCTCGCAGCCTGACACCGGTGAGCAGGCCCTGGAAATCATGGACATGCTGGTGGGTTCCGGCTCGCTGGACATCGTCGTGATCGACTCCGTCGCCGCGCTGGTGCCCCGCGCCGAAATCGAAGGCGACATGGGCGACAGCCACGTCGGCCTGCAGGCCCGCCTGATGAGCCAGGCCCTGCGTAAGATCACCGGCCGGTTGAGCCAGACCAAGACCACCGCCATTTTCATCAACCAGCTCCGCGAGAAGATCGGTGTCTTCTTCGGCTCCCCGGAAACCACCACCGGTGGTAAGGCGCTGAAGTTCTACGCCTCTATCCGCATCGACGTCCGCCGGATCCAGACCCTCAAGGAGGGCGCGGACTCGGTCGGCAACCGGACCAAGGCCAAGATCGTCAAGAACAAGATGGCCCCGCCCTTCAAGATCGCCGAATTCGACATCATCTACGGCCAGGGCATCTCCCGCGAGGGCGGCATCATCGACATGGGTGTCGAGCACGGCCTGATCAAGAAGTCCGGTTCCTGGTTCACCTACGACGGTGACCAGCTGGGCCAGGGCATGGAGAACTCCCGCCGATTCCTCCGTGACAACCCGGAGCTGGCAGCGGAGCTGGAGCGCCTGATCAAGGAAAAGCTCGGCGTCGGCGTCAAGGCAGCCGACGCGGAAGAGTCGCCGAAGCTGAAGGCCGTTGACGGGTTCTAAGCCACGGGCTTCTCAACCACCGGCGCCGGAGCTGGACGCCGACGCGGACCCCGCGTCGGTGGCCCGCACCATCGTCCTGCGCCAGCTGACCGGCTCCGCCAAGAGCCGGCACCAGCTCGAGCGCAAACTCGCCGAGCGGAACATTCCCGAGGACGTGGCCGAGGCCGTGCTGGACCGCTTCGAGGCGGTCCGGCTGGTGGACGACGCGGAATTCGCCCGGATGTGGGTCAGGAGCCGCTCGGAAAACCGGAAGCTCGCCAGGGGAGCCCTGCGCCGGGAACTGGCCGAGAAGGGCGTCGCGGAGGACGCGGCGGCCGAGGCGCTCGCCCAGGTGACCGACGAGCAGGAAGACGCGGCTGCCCGGCAACTGGTGGAGCGGAAGCTGCGGTCCCTGCGCGGCCTCGAGGACCGGGCGGAACGGGACAAGGCCGTCCGGCGTCTGGCATCCATGCTCGCCCGGAAGGGCTACCAGCCGGGACAGGCCTTCCGGATCGTCAACGAGGTCATCGACGCATCGCTGCAGGACGGCGGCGCGGGCGACGTGCCGTCCTTGGATGACTGAGCTTGGCCTTGGATTAGTCCGGCCCTAGGACGCCACTCGTCGTGTCTCGTCATCGGCATCCCTGACGCCCTCCCACAGCCGGTCCAGGGACAGCCCGAGAGCCTCGGCCAACGCAGCGATCGTCGGAAACGCCGGGGTGGCGATCCGGCCGGTCTCGATCTTGCGCAGGGTCTCGGGGGAGACCCCGGCGGCCAGGGCCACGTCCAGCATCGACCGGTCGCCGCGGGCCTCGCGTAGCAGCGTGCCCAGGCGCTGGCCGCGGCGGACCTCGTCCGGGGAGAGCGGGAGTCTGACCATGGGAACCAGTGTACCGGGATAATATGGCCGGTATAGTTATCGGATGATCGAGATTCTCAACGCCGCCGAACTGGACCGGGCCCGCGGGTCCGGGGCCCTCGTCGCAGGCATCCTGCAGACCGTCAAGAGCCGCACCACCGTCGGCACCAACCTGCTGGACATTGATCGTTGGACCAAGGACCTCATCGCCGCTGCCGGCGCCGAATCCTGCTACGTCGACTACGCGCCCTCCTTCGGCCGCGGACCGTTCGGCCACTACATCTGCACGGCCGTGAACGACGCCGTCCTGCACGGATTGCCCCACGACTACCGCCTGGCCGACGGCGACCTGCTCACCCTGGACCTCGCCGTCGCCAGGAACGGCATCGCCGCGGACTCCGCCATCAGCTTCCTCGTCGGCGACACGCAGCCTGCCGCGAGCGTCGCGATGATCCAGACCACCGAACGCGCCTTGGCCGCCGGCATCGCGGCGGCGAAGCCGGGCGCCCGGATCGGTGACCTCTCGGCCGCTATCGGCGGCGTCCTCACCGCGGCAGGCTACCCGGTCAACACCGAATTCGGCGGCCACGGCATCGGCTCCACCATGCACCAGGACCCGCACGTGCCCAACACCGGCCGGCCCGGCCGCGGTTTCACCCTCCGGCCGGGGCTGCTGCTCGCGCTGGAGCCCTGGGTCATGGAGGACACGGCCACCCTGGTCACCGACGCCGACGGCTGGACGCTTCGCAGCGCCACCGGCTGCCGGACCGCCCACAGCGAACACACCATCGCCATCACGGAGGACGGGGCCGAGATCCTCACCCTCGCTCCGCCCGCGTAGTCCGCGCCCCGGGCGGAGCCGGTACCCTTAACGGGTGAGTTTGACCATTCCCTCCCCAGCCGACAGCCCCTCGACGCACGCCGATTCCTCGGCGTCGGATGCGGCAGCGTCCGCGCCCGCCCGCACCTACCAGGTGCGGACCTTTGGGTGCCAGATGAACGTGCACGACTCCGAGCGTATGTCCGGCCTGCTGGAGGCCGCCGGCTACGTCCGCTCCGAGGGCGAGCTGGCCGACGTCGTGGTCTTCAACACCTGCGCCGTGCGTGAGAACGCGGACAACAAGCTCTACGGCAACCTCGGCATCCTCCGCCCGGTCAAGGATGCGAACCCGGGCATGCAGATCGCCGTCGGCGGCTGCCTGGCACAAAAGGACCGCGAGACCATCCTGAAGAAGGCGCCGTGGGTCGACGCGGTGTTCGGCACCCACAACGTCGGCGCATTGCCGGCCCTGCTGGACCGGGCCCGCCACAACGACGAGGCACAGCTGGAAATCCTCGAATCCCTCGACGTCTTCCCCTCCACGCTGCCCACCAAGCGCGACTCGGTGTACGCCGGGTGGGTCTCCATCTCCGTCGGCTGCAACAACACCTGCACCTTCTGCATCGTCCCGGCCCTGCGCGGCAAGGAAAAGGACCGCCGCCCCGGCGACATCCTCGCCGAAATCCAGGCCCTCGTGGACGACGGCGCCATCGAGGTCACCCTGCTGGGCCAGAACGTGAACTCATACGGCGTCGAATTCGGCGACCGCCAGGCCTTCTCCAAGCTGCTGCGCGCCTGCGGGGAGATCCCCGGTCTGGAGCGCGTCCGGTTCACCAGCCCGCACCCCGCCGCCTTTACCGACGACGTCATCGAGGCGATGGCGGAGACCCCCAACGTCATGCCGCAGCTGCACATGCCGCTGCAGTCCGGCTCGGACAAGGTACTCAAGGACATGAAGCGCTCCTACCGCTCCACGAAGTTCCTGGGCATCCTCGACAAGGTCCGGGACAAGATCCCGCACGCCGCGATCTCCACAGACATCATCGTCGGCTTCCCGGGGGAGACTGAGGAGGACTTCCAGGCCACCTTGGACGTCGTGGAACGCTCCCGCTTCGCCACCGCCTTTACCTTCCAGTACTCCAAGCGGCCCGGCACCCCCGCCGCCGACCTGCCCGAACAGCTACCCAAGGCCGTGGTGCAGGAACGCTTCGAACGGCTCACCGCCCTGCAGGACCGGATCGCCGCCGAGGAAAACGCCCGCCAGGTGGGCCGCCGGGTCGAGGTTATGGTCACCGCCCAGCAGGGTCGGAAGGCGGGGGAGACCCACCGCCTCTCGGGCCGAGCGCAGGACCAGCGCCTGGTGCACTTCTCCGTGCCCGACGGCGCCGAATCCCCCCGCCCCGGCGACCTCGTCACCGTGACCGTCACCGAGGCCGCATCCTTCCACCTCATCGCCGACCCCGCGTCGCCCGAGGACTACCAGCTGCGCCGCTCCCGCGCCGGCGACGCCTGGGACCGGTCCCAGGCCGACTCCTGCGGTGCACCCGCCCCCGCCGCGGCCGGCGGCGGCAAGGCCGGGGTGTCCCTCGGCATGCCCGCGCTGCCCGTGCGCGGCCGCTGACGCCGTGACCGGAGCCGAACTGTCCGCCGCGCCGCCGCCGGTGATCGCCGTCCTCGGCCCCACCGGCTCGGGAAAATCCGACCTGGCCGTTGCCCTCGCGCTGGCGCTCGACGGCGAGGTGGTCAACGCGGACGCCATGCAGTTCTACCGCGGCATGGACATCGGTACCGCCAAGATCACCGACGCCGAGCGGCGAGGCGTCCCGCACCACCTGCTCGACATCATGGACGTCACCGAGGAAGCCAGCGTCTCGGACTTCCAGCGGCAGGCCCGGGAGGCCATCGACGGCATCCACGCCCGCGGGAAACGCGCCATCCTCGCCGGCGGGTCCGGGCTGTACGTCCGGGCCGCCCTGGACGTCCTGGACTTTCCCGGCACCGACCCGGCCGTCCGTGCCCGCCTCGAGGCCGAGGAGGCGGCGGAAGGCCTGGCCCCGCTCCGGGCCCGGCTGGAGCAGGTGGACCCGGTCTCGGCCGGGCGCCTGGGCGACGCCCGGCGGGTCATCCGTGCCCTCGAGGTGTACGAACTGACCGGCCGGCCCTTCAGCTCCTTCATGCCCGACCGCACCTACCACCGCCCGGCCGTCCAACTCGGCCTACAGGTGGACCGGGAGCAGCTCCGGGAGCGCCTCGCCGCCCGCGTGCACGCCATGGTGGACCGCGGCCTGCTCGAGGAGGTGGGCCGGCTGGACGCCGAGGGCCTGCGCCGCGGCAAGACCGCCTCCCGCGCCCTCGGCTACGCCCAGTTCCTCAAGGTCCTCGACGGCGAATCCGACGTCGCGCACGCCGCCGAGGACACCATCGCCGCCACCCGGAAGTTCGCCCGCCGCCAGCTCACCTGGTTCCGCGCCGACCCGCGGATCGCCTGGCTCGACTGGCAGGCCCCGGACCTCGTGGCGAAGGCAACGCAGCTGGCGTTGGTCCCGGCGGGAGGCGGCCCGGTAGCCTTGGACCATGGATGACACTCTCGCCGGAACCGCCGCCTCGACGGCCCACGCCGCCGACACCACAGCACTGGCCGGGCTCGCCTTCTCCAAGGGCCACGGCACCGGCAACGACTTCGTCCTGATCGCGGACCCGCACGGG
Organism: Arthrobacter sp. NPDC080086; assembly: GCF_040702285.1. NCBI lineage: Bacteria > Bacillati > Actinomycetota > Actinomycetes > Micrococcales > Micrococcaceae > Arthrobacter > Arthrobacter sp. NPDC080086. The sequence continues at coordinate 13,495 of NZ_JBFBKP010000076.1, read as the reverse complement.
GCCCTGGAAGTGACCGCCGAGCAGGTCGCGGCCCTCTGTGACCGGCACCGCGGCATCGGCGGCGACGGGCTGATCCGCGCGGTCCCGTCCCGGTTCCTGCCCGAGGGCGCCGAGCTGCTCGCGCAGCACCCGGAGGCGGAGTGGTTCATGGACTACCGCAACGGTGACGGATCGCTCTCCGAAATGTGCGGCAACGGGGTCCGGGTCTTCGTCCACTTCCTGGTCCAGCAGGGCCTCGTGGACCTGCCCGCCGGGGAATCCCTCGTGATCGGCACCCGCGCCGGCATCAAGACCGTCGTCCGCACCGCCTCCGGCTACGCCGTGGACATGGGTCCCTGGGAATTCGTCTTCCCCGGCGAAGCCACGGCCCGGGCCATGGACTCCCTCGTCAGCGCCCACGGCCTCGACGTTGCCCGCCCGGCCCTCTCGGTCAGCATGGGCAACCCGCACACCGTCGTCGCCCTCGCCGAGCAGGCGGAACTGGACGCCACCGAACTGTTCACCGCACCGCGCGTCGACCCGGAGCCGCCGCACGGGACCAACGTCGAGTTCGTCGTTCCCGCCGAGCCGCTGGTCCACGACGGCGTCGGCGCCATCAGCATGCGCGTCCACGAACGCGGCGTGGGCGAGACCCTCTCCTGCGGCACCGGCGCCTGCGCGGCCGCCGTCGCGATCCGGCACTGGGCTGGTCAGGGCGCGCCGGACGCCTGGAACGTCACGGTGCCCGGCGGCGTCGTCGGCGTGAAGTTCTTCGTCGCCCCGGACGGCCACGAGCACGTCGAGCTCAGCGGCCCGGCCGTGATCGTCGCTAGCGGGACGCTTTCCTGACTCGAAGGATCCGGAACGACTTCGAGGTGCTCTCCCGGGTCACCGTGAAGCTGCTGTCCAGCTCCGTGCCCAGCCAGCGCTGCAGCGAATCCGAGCCGAGGTTCTTCTGCACCACCAGCCACGCCGACCCGCCCGGCGCCAGCCGCGGCAGCCAGAGCAGCAGCAGGGAATGCAGCTCGTCCTTGCCGATCCGGATGGGCGGGTTGGACCAGATGGTGTCGAAGCGCAGCTCCGGGTCCACCTCGCCGGGGGTGCTGGCCGTGACGTTCTCCAGGCCCAGCAGTGCCGCGTTTTCGTTGGTCAGGGCCACGCAGCGTTCGTTGACGTCCACGGCGTAGACGTGCGCGTGCGGGGCCTTCAGCGCCATCGTCAGCGCGATCGGACCCCAGCCGCAGCCGATGTCCAGCAGGTTCCCCTGCGGGGCGGGGGCCGGGACATCCGCCAGCAGCACCGCGGTGCCCTTGTCGACGCCGTCGGGACTGAAGATTCCGCTGGAGGTCTGCAGCTGCCGCGGCGCGCCGGCCAGTTCCACGGTGAGGGGCTTGCGGGTGAACGGCCCGGCCGGCTGGGCGCTGAAATAGTGTGCAGACTCCATAACGTGCCAGAGTAGTTGGCCGTCCGCGGGCTTGGGAAACCGGAAAGGTGCGCTCTGGTAAACTTGGAGGCATGTTCCTGATCTTTGAATAGCCGGCCACCAGGCAACCGGCACGGGCGCCCCGCCTCAACGGGTGATCCGCCCTCCAGCGACGCAGGCCCCGCCCTCCGCTGGACCCCTCCGGCCGCGGCGACCCGCGGCCTGTTCCGGCACTCATTCCAGCAACGCCGGAAACTCCACGCCTCGAAGATCCCACCGCACGGCCCCGCCGTCGCCCGCGGAACCGACCGGCGTGCAGCACCGCCCGTGAGGAAACCTTTCTAGGACCCACGGACCCCACCCGCCGCTCCGCCGAGGAGCCCGCCCGTCCGCGGCACCGCCGCCGCAGGACACCCAGGAGGCACGGATGACCCCACATCGTCAGCCCAGCGCGAATTCCGCAGCGCACCGCACCGATCAGCATTATTCTGAAATGGCAGACCCTTCAAAGGAGACCATGACCAGTCAGCCCAACACCGGACCCGATTCAGCAGCCCAGGACATGAGTCCTGCCGAGATCCAGGCTGTGATCGACCGGATTCTTTCCAAGGATTCCCCCGCCCGGGACACCGGCGCCGCCGACGCGGACACCGCCGAACCCCGCGCGGTCCTGGGCCGGGCCCAGGCCATCTCCGGCCTGGCCACCGAGCACGGCAGCTACGACGGCGACCAGCAGGACCTCGAGGAGCGCCGCGCCCTGCGCCGCACCGCCGGGCTGTCCACCGAACTCGAAGACGTCACCGAGGTCGAATACCGGCAGCTCCGGCTGGAGCGCGTGGTGCTGGCCGGCCTCTGGTCCGAGGGCACCCTGGCCGACGCCGAGAACTCCCTCCGCGAACTGGCCGCCCTGGCCGAGACGGCCGGCTCCGAGGTGCTCGACGGGCTGGTCCAGCGCCGGGCAAAGCCGGACCCGGGCACCTTCCTGGGCTCGGGCAAGGCCCAGGAGCTCAAGGACATCGTGATGTCCACCGGTGCGGACACCGTGGTGGTCGACGCCGAACTGGCGCCCTCCCAGCGGCGTGCGCTCGAGGACATCGTCAAGGTCAAGGTGATCGACCGGACCGCGCTGATCCTGGACATCTTCGCCCAGCACGCCAAGAGCCGCGAGGGCAAGGCCCAGGTGGAACTGGCCCAGCTCGAGTACCTGCTTCCCCGCCTCCGCGGCTGGGGCGAGTCGATGTCCCGCCAGGCCGGTGGCCAGGTGGGCGGCGCCGGCGCCGGCATGGGCTCCCGTGGCCCCGGTGAGACGAAGATCGAACTGGACCGCCGGCGGATCCGCACCCGGATGGCCAAGCTGCGCCGCGAAATCGCGGCCATGAAGCCGGCGCGTGAGACCAAGCGGGCCAACCGCCGTCGTAACGCCGTCCCGTCCGTCGCGATCGCCGGCTACACCAACGCCGGGAAGTCCTCGCTGCTGAACCGGCTGACCGACGCCGGCGTGCTGGTGGAGAACGCCCTGTTCGCAACCCTGGACCCCACCGTGCGCAAGGCCGAGACCTCCGACGGCCTGGGTTACACCCTGGCCGACACCGTTGGCTTCGTCCGCTCGCTGCCCACGCAGCTGGTGGAGGCGTTCCGGTCCACCCTGGAAGAGGTCGCCGACTCGGATCTGATCCTGCACGTGGTGGACGTCTCGCACCCGGACCCCGAGGGCCAGATCGCGGCCGTCCGGTCCGTCTTCAGCGAGGTCGACGCCCGCAAGGTGCCCGAGATCATCGTCCTGAACAAGGCCGATGCCGCGGACCCGTTCGTGGTGGAGCGCCTGAAGCAGCGCGAACCGCGCCACGTGGTGGTCTCCGCCCGTACCGGCGAGGGCATCCCCGAGCTGCTGCGGGCCGTCAGTGAGGGCATCCCGCGGCCCAGCGTGAAGCTGGAACTGATGATCCCGTACAGCCGCGGCGACGTGCTCAGCAAGCTGCACGAGACCGAGGCGGAGATCGTCAGCCTGGACCACGAGGAGACCGGCACGCGCGCCGTGGTCATGGTGCGCGAAGGCCTGGCGGCCGAGCTGGATCCCTTCGTCCGCAATGACTGAACCGGCCGTGGCGGAAGCGGACAGCGACGCACGCCCGGCCCCCGGTGGCGCCACCGGCGAGGAGCTCGTGATCGAGCTCCTCGACCGGGCGGTCGCCGCGATGGGCGGGCAGAGCCGTGACGGCCAGCACGAAATGGCCCGCCAAGTGGCCCGCGCCATCGACACAGGCGACCACCTGCTGGTCCAGGCCGGCACCGGCACCGGAAAGTCCCTGGCGTACCTGATCCCGCTGATCGCCCACTCGCTGGACAGCGACAAGCCCACCCTGGTCTCCACGGCCACCCTGGCCCTGCAGACCCAGATCGTCGGCCGGGACCTGCCGCGACTGCTCAAGGCCATCACCCCTGCCCTGAAGCGGCCCGTCAAGATCGCCCTGGTCAAGGGCCGGTCCAACTACGTGTGCCGGCACAAGCTCGAGGGTGGGTTCCCGTCCGAGGAACCCGCCGAGGGCCAGCTCTTCTCCCTGGGTGAGGACACCTCGGTCCCGCACTTCGCCGCCGCCATGGGCGGTCCGGCCTCGCAGCTGGGCCGGGAAGTGGTCCGGCTCCGGGAATGGGCCGAGAACACGGCCACCGGCGACCGCGACGAACTGCTCCCCGGCGTGACCGACCGCGCCTGGCGGCAGGTGTCCGTCACCGCCATGGAATGCCTCGGCGCGCAGAAGTGCCCGTCGGCCGCCGAATGCTTCAGCGAACTGGCGCGCCAGGACGCGGCGGACGCCGACGTCGTGGTCACCAACCACGCCATGCTGGCCGTGAGCGCCTTCGAGGGCCTGGCCGTGCTGCCCGACTACGACGTCGTCGTCGTGGACGAGGCGCACGAACTCCAGGACCGGGTCACCGGGGCCGTCTCCGGCCAGCTCTCCGTGGCCATGGTCCACGCCGCCGCCTCGGGCGCCCGCAAGCACACCGGCATCACCGTGGACGCGCTGAACAACGCCGCCGCGAACCTCGAGCTCGCCGTCGCGGGGGTTCCCGGCGGACTGATGCCCAACGGCCTGAACAGCGAACAGCTCGACTGCGTGGACCAGCTCCGGGACGCCTGCCGTGCGGCGCTCTCCGACTCCAAGGGAGACGGCTCCACCACGGCCGACGGCGGCCGGCAGCTTGCGCGCTCCCGGCTGATGGTGATCCTGGAGCTCTGCGAACGCCTGCTCGCGGCCCGCGAGAACCGCGAGGTGGTGTGGTTCTCGCGGCAGAGCACCTTCGACCCGCAGCAGGGCTACTCGCAGCCGGACGATTCGGCGCCCGCGCTGATCAACATCGCCCCGCTCAGCGTGGCCGGGCGGCTGCGGGAGGGCCTGTTCGCGGACCACACCGTGGTGCTGACCTCGGCCACCCTCGCCATCGGCTCGGCCTTCGAACCGGCCGCGGGGGGCCTGGGCCTGGTGGGCCCCGGCGCCCCGAGCTGGACCGGCGTCGACGTCGGGTCGCCGTTCGAATACCCCAAACAGGGCATCCTCTACGTCGCCAAGCACCTGCCCAAACCGGGCCGGGGGACCGCGCCCGAGGCCCTGGACGAGCTCGAGAAGCTGATCCGCGCCTCCGGCGGCGGCGCGCTCTGCCTCTTCTCCTCCCGGCGCGCCGCGGAGGAGGCCGCCGACGCGCTCCGGCCGCGGCTGGGCCTGAGCATCCTCTGCCAGGGCGAATCCACCATGACCGCGCTGGTCAAGCAGTTCGCGGACGAACCGGACACCTGCCTCTTCGGCACCATGTCCCTGTGGCAGGGCGTTGACGTGCCCGGCAACTCCTGCCGGCTGGTGGTGATCGACCGGATCCCGTTCCCGCGGCCGGACGATCCGCTGATGACGGCCCGCTCCCGGGCCGTGGCGCAGGCCGGGGGCAACGGCTTCATGAGCGTCTCGGCCACGCACGCGGCGATCCGGCTGGCGCAGGGCGCGGGCCGGCTGATCCGTTCGACGTCGGACCGCGGCGTGGTGGCGGTGCTGGACTCACGGCTGTCCACCGAGCGTTACGGCGGCTTCCTCCGGGCCGCGCTGCCGCCGTTCTGGGCCACCACGGACCCGGCGGTGGCCGTGGCGTCGCTGGAGCGGCTCGCGAAAGAGGCCGCGCAGGGGTCGTAGGCCCCCGGGGCAGGGACGTTCGGCGGGGTTTGGCGGCGCTCAGGCCTCGGCGTCCGGGCGGGGTGGGGTCCCCAGCTCCGGGCGTTCAGCGCGTTCAGCCGGGCCCCTGGCCGGCGGCGTTGCCCGCGCTACAGGGAGCGGAGGACCGAGACGACCTTGCCCATGATGACGGCGTGGTCGCCCAGGATCGGTTCGTACTGGGTGTTCTGCGGCAGCAGCCAGGTGTGGCCGTCGCGCTGCCGGAACGTCTTGACCGTGGCTTCGTCATCGAGGAGGGCGGCCACGATGTCGCCGTTGACGGCGTCGTTCTGCCGGCGAACCACCACCCAGTCCCCGTCGCAGATCGCGGCGTCGATCATGGAATCGCCCGCGACCTTGAGCATGAACAGCTCACCGTGGCCCACGAGCTGGCGCGGCAGGGGGAGGACGTCCTCCACCACCTGGTCGGCCAGGATCGGGCCACCGGCGGCGATCCGGCCCACAAACGGGACCATCGCCGTGTCCGTGGCGCTGGCCAGTTCCGACACCGCGAGTCCGCCGACGGCCTTCAGCCCGCGGGGCTGTTCGACGCCGGAAATCGGGGTGGACCCCTCGTCCAGGGTCAGCGGCATCAACACTTCCATGGCGCGGGGACGCTTGGGGTCCCGGCGTAGGTAGCCCAGCTTCTCCAGCTGGGAGAGCTGGTGGGTCACGCTGGAGAGGCTGGCCAGCCCCACCGTGTCCCCGATCTCGCGCATCGACGGCGGATAGCCGTTGTCCGTCACGGACCGCTGGATGGTTTCGAGGATCTTCTTCTGACGGACGGTGAGGCTCTTGGGCGCCCGGGCAGGCTGGGCGCCGCGCCGGGTTGCCCTCCCGCCGGTGGCTTGTGCTGCCATGGTCCCCGTGCCTTCCGTTCGTGGTGCGGATCCGTGGCCGGCGGACCGAGTGAAGCGGCCCGATTGCTGCGAATCCTAAAAATGTCAGTGCCTGCCGTTTGACTGCTCTTGATCACCGCTGGCGGGTGTTCGACAGGTTTCAGACTGCAGGTGCGGAGTGCGGGTCCTTCGAGGGACCGGTTCCGTGCTTCAAAAATAGGTCAGCCGCCGGTGTTTTTCAAACATTTGTTCTAGCGAGTCTCGACAGAGTTCGTTCATAGGTGCTAAAAAGAGAACAGCAAGATTCGAAGATGTGTTCGAAGATTGCAAGTGGAGAACCACGGCCGGTTTCGGCCTTGTGTTCGAAGCGAATGATGGTTCAGCCGGTTGGCGGCAGGTACGAGGAGTACGCCGGGCGGCAACGACAAGTCCAGGAGGGCTCAGTTCATGTCAGCAAGAATCGCTTTCGCCGGTTCGCAGTTTTCCGACGCCGGAAGGCCGGCACTGTATCTCGTGCCGGATACTGCCACGGCCTTCTCCGGGGCGGTAGCTCCGTTCGCGGCCCCGGCCGACGCTGACGCGACCGCCGGGAGCGCGTCAGCTGTACGCCGGGCCCACTCTTCGGCCCAGGCTCCCTTGCGGCTGACCCGGCGGGGACGCTTCGTCTTCTTCGGACTGCCCTTGATCCTGCTCGCGGCCCTGCTGCTGTCCCTGGCAGGCTCCCTGACCGCGCCGGCGAAGGCCGCCGATTCCCCTGCATCGCTGGCAACCACCCCGACGGTCACCGTGACCGTGCAGCCCGGGGAGTCCCTGTGGACCATCGCCGGCACCGTCGACCCGAAACGGGATCCGAGGGACGTGGTCGCCGAGATCGTGCAGCTGAACAACCTCGACGCCGCGCCGGTCCTGCCCGGCCAGCAGCTCTTCGTTCCGACCCCCTAAGCTGAATCCCCGGGACGGAGCGTCCGCCGAACTTGGTAAGGCCATTCGCCGGCCGCGGGATGGGCCGTCGTTGGTCACGGTTTCCGGCCAGACAGTCCTCTCACTTAAACTGGGGACGTGACTGACCAGCTTGAGCGACTCAACCGACTTCCCCTCCGGACCAACCTGCGGGGCCTGCGCCCCTACGGTGCTCCCCAGCTGGACGTTCCGATTCTCCTGAACGTCAACGAGAACACCCATGGTGTCCCCGCCGACGTGCGGGCAGCGATCGCGGAGGCCGTCTCTGAGGCGGCTGCCGGGCTCAACCGCTATCCGGACCGGGAGTTCACCGAACTCCGCGGGGCGCTGGCCGAATACCTTGGCCACGGGCTGGACGCCACGAACATCTGGGCCGCCAACGGTTCCAATGAGGTGCTGCAGCAGATTCTCCAGGCCTTCGGCGGTCCGGGCCGCAACGCCCTCGGTTTCCCTCCCACGTACTCCATGTACCCGCTGCTCGCTGCCGGAACGGACACCGGCTACGTCGCCGGCGTCCGCGGCGAGGGCTACAGCCTGACCGCCGAGTCCGCCGCCCGGCAGGTCCGCGAGCTGCAGCCGAACATCGTCTTCCTCTGCTCGCCCAACAACCCCACCGGCACGGGCCTTGGCCTTGATGTCGTCGAAGCCGTCTACGAGGCGGGGGAGGCCAGCCAGGCCATCATCATCGTCGACGAGGCGTACCACGAGTTCGCCCACGAGGGCACCCCGAGCGCCCTGATCCTGCTGCCCGGCCGGGAACGGCTGATCGTCTCCCGCACCATGAGCAAGGCCTTCGCCCTCGCCGGTGCCCGGATCGGCTATATGGCCGCGGCTCCCGAGGTCACCGACGCGCTGCGCCTGGTGCGCCTGCCGTACCACCTCTCCGCCATCACCCAGGCCACCGCCCTCGCCGCCCTCCGGCACCGCGAGGCGCTGATGGCCGATGTCGAGGACATCAAGCGGCAGCGCGACCGGATCGTCACCGAGCTGACCCGAATGGGCCTTACCCCGGCGTCGTCGGACTCGAACTACGTCTTCTTCGGCGGGCTCACGGACCCGCACCGGGTCTGGCAGGAACTCCTCGACGCCGGCGTGCTGGTCCGCGACGTCGGCATCCCCGGCCATCTCCGGGTCACCGCCGGAACCGAGGCGGAGACCACCGCCTTCCTGGAGGCCCTGGAACGGATCCTCACCGCCCACCGCGGCTGAGCCCGCGTCCCCCCACATTCCGCACCGCCGGGTCAGCCCCGCCGGCCCCGCGCGACCGCCCCGCCGGCCGCCGGGCGCCCCGGGTGTGCCGGGCCCTAGACTTGATCCAGGACCCGCGCGCCGCCGTCACAGGCCGGGCGACCGCCACTTAGCCAAAAGGACACCCATATGAGCACCACCGGATCAGCCGCTGCCCAGGCCCGAACCGCCTGCCTGGAACGGACCACCAGCGAATCCTCCGTCCTGGTCGAGATCGACCTGGACGGAACCGGCGTCTCGGACATCAGCACCTCGGTGCCGTTCTACGACCACATGCTGACCGCCCTCAGCAAGCACTCCCTGATCGACATGACCGTCAAGGCCACGGGTGACACCCACATCGACGTGCACCACACCGTCGAAGATGTCGCCATCACCTTCGGCGAGGTCCTCAAGACCGCGCTGGGCACCAAGGCCGGGATCCGCCGCTTCGGCGAGGCCACCGTGCCCCTCGACGAGGCCCTCGCACACGCCGTCGTGGACGTCTCCGGCCGACCCTACCTGGTCCACGCCGGCGAACCCGCCGGGCAGGAATACCACCTGATCGGCGGCCACTTCACCGGCTCGCTGACCCGCCACGTCTTCGAGGCCATCACGCTGCACGCCGGAATCTGCCTGCACATGAACGTCACCGCCGGCCGCGACCCGCACCACATCGTCGAGGCTCAGTTCAAGGCGTTCGCCCGGGCGCTCCGTGCCGCCGTCGAGCCGGACCCCCGCGTCGAGGGCATTCCCTCCACCAAGGGCGCACTGTGACCGGGAAGGTGCTGCGCGACGGCGCCATCATCGATCCGGAGGCCAGCCGCAAGCCCGCCTCCCCGGAGGGCAAGCCCACCGTCACCGTCCTGGACTACGGCTCCGGCAACGTCCGCTCCGCCGTCCGCGCCCTCGAGCGCGCCGGCGCCGAGGTCATCCTCAGTTCCAAGCCCGAGGACGTCCTCAACGCCGACGGCCTGGTGGTCCCCGGCGTCGGCGCCTTCGAAACCGTCATGAACGAACTGAAGGCCGTCGATGCCATCCGGATGATCGGCCGCCGCGTCGCCGGCGGCCGGCCGGTGCTGGCCATCTGCGTCGGCCTCCAGGTCCTCTTCGAAGCCGGCGTGGAGCACGGCACGGTCGCCGAAGGCATGGGGGAGTGGCCCGGAAAGGTCGAGCTGCTGCCCGCCGACGTCGTCCCGCACATGGGCTGGAACACCGTCGACGTGCCGGAGGGCTCGCTGCTGTTCGACGGTGTGGAGAAGGAACGCTTCTACTTCGTGCACTCCTACGGCGTCCAGCACTGGGACTTCGATGTGATCCAGCCGCGGATGGCCGCACCGCTGGTGACCTGGTCCGAGCACGGCGCCCCGTTCATCGCCGCGGTGGAGAACGGACCGCTCTGCGCCACCCAGTTCCACCCGGAGAAGTCGGGGGACGCGGGCGCCCGCCTGCTGCGCAACTGGGTCGGTAGCCTCCGCCCCGCCCGCAACGCCGGCGCAGGCACCACTGCGGAAGCCCCGGCAACCCCGGAAGCGACCGCCTGAATGTGGTCCCTGGTACTGATGGGCCTCGCCGGACTGCTGGTGGGCGGAGCGCTCTCCTTTCGCCAGCAGAAAAGCCCGCTCTGGGTCCAGATCGTCTTCTACATCCTGGCCGGCATGTCCCTGCTGGCCGCCTACCTGCTGACCCTGCCCGGCGCCTGACGCCCCGCGCCGCCCCTGCCACCTACCTTGTGAGGACTTCACGATGACCACCGAAAACCCGCTGCCGGCCCTGGAACTGCTCCCCGCCGTCGACGTCGTCAATGGCCAGGCCGTGCGCCTGGTCCAGGGCGAGGCCGGCAGCGAAACAAGCTACGGCACCCCCCTCGAAGCGGCCCTGAACTGGCAGGAACAGGGCGCCGAGTGGGTCCACCTGGTGGACCTGGACGCTGCCTTCGGCCGCGGTTCGAACGCGGAGCTGTTGCGCGAGGTGGTCGGCCGGCTGGACATCAAGGTGGAACTCTCCGGTGGCCTGCGCGACGACGAATCCCTCGAACGCGCCCTGGACCTCGGCGTCGGCCGCGTCAACCTCGGCACCGCCGCGCTGGAGAACCCGGAGTGGACAGACCGGGTGATCGAACGCTTCGGCGACAAGATCGCCGTCGGCCTCGACGTGCGCGGCACCACCCTCGCCGGCCGCGGCTGGACCAAGGAGGGCGGCGACCTCTGGGAGGTCCTCGGCCGCCTAGAGGAAGCCGGCTGCGCCCGCTACGTCGTCACCGACGTCACAAAGGACGGCACCCTGCAGGGCCCCAACGTGGAACTGCTGCGCCAGATGGTCGAGAAGACCGGCAAGCCCGTCGTCGCCTCCGGCGGCATCTCCAGCCTCGAGGACCTCAAGGTCCTCCGCTCCCTGGTCCCGCTCGGGGTCGAAGGCGCGATCATTGGCAAGGCGCTCTACAACGGCAACTTCACCCTGCCCGAGGCCCTCGACGTCGCCGGCCGCCGCTAGGCCGGTCCCTTCATGCCGCAGGAACCAGTGCCGCAGGAACCCCAGCCCGGCCACCGCGCCCTCCCCGGCCACATCGCCGCCGCCCTCGCCGGCGCCGGGGGAGCGACGGACTCCGCCGGGCAGCCCTGGGCAGGCCGCAGCCTGGCCGGCGACGGAGCGACCATCCATAACTTCGAGGACGACGACGGCACGGCCGACGCCGGCTACCTCGCCGCCGTCGCCGCCCTCGCGGCAGGCACCGGGGACGAAGCCGGTGTCGTCGCGGCCCTCGCCACGGCCCGGGTCTTCGTGCCGATCGTCGCCAGCCTCGCGGAGGAGGGCGACGCCGTGGCCGGGGCCCACGGGACCGGGCTGCACGGGGACAAGCAGGCCGACATGGCGCTGGTGACCCTCAAGGCGCCGGACGGCCGCACCGCCCTGCCGGTCTTCACCTCCGCGGAGAACCTCACCGCCTGGCACCCCGAGGCCCGCCCGGTGGCCGTCTACGCCGCCCGCGCCGCGCTCTCCGCCGTCGCCGAGCATGCCGAACTGCTGGTCCTGGACCCCGGCTCGGCCGCCACGTTCGTGGTGCGCCGCCCGGCCGTATGGGCGCTGGCCAAGCAGCACGGCTGGGTCCCAAGCTACCGGGACCAAGCGGTGGCCGACGCCGTCGCCGCCTCCGCGGCCGGGGTAAGGGCGCTGCGCCGGGTCGAACTGCGCCCCGGCGGGGGAGTGGCCTCGGCGCAGGCCGACGGGACGCAGCTGCCCGGCGGCGGTGCCGGGCCGGAACTGCGCGTGGTGCTGTACCTTGAAGACGGGCTCAGTGCCGCCGAGGTGCAATCCCTGGTGGCCGGCCTGAACGAGGACTGGGCCCGGAATGAAGCTTTCGCCGAGCGGGTTGACTCGATCGAAATCAAGCTGCAGCGCGCAGCACCCTGACCGGCGGCCCGCCTCTCCCGCGGTGCCGGTCACGGGCCGCGCCACCGAGAGAAATGCAAGGCAAAGGAACGCCGTCCCGTGAACTTCGCGCTTTACCGTGAGCTGCTGGCAGTGCGGCCCATCAGGAACCTACTGATTGTCGGGATGGTGGCCCGCATCCCGCACTCGGCCGCGGGCGTGCTCCTGACCCTGCACATCGTCCTCACCCTGGGCCAGGGCTACGCCGCGGCCGGGACCGCCGCCGCCGTCATGACCATCGGCATCGCCGTCGGCGCCCCGTGGCGCGGCCGCCGGGTGGATACCGTGGGCCTGCGCCGGGCACTGATCCCGTCCGTCCTCTCGGAGACGGTGATCTGGACCATCGCCCCGCACGTCAGCTACCAGTTGCTGTTGCCCCTGGTGTTCGTCGGCGGCCTCTTGACCCTGCCGATCTTCAGCGTGGTCCGGCAGTCCCTGGGCATCCTGGCCACCGGGGACCAGCGCCGCACCGCGTTCGCCCTGGACGCCATTAGCACCGAACTGGTCTTCATGATCGGTCCGGCCGCCGGCGCGATCGTCGCCACCGCCGGCTACTCCGTGCTGGGCCTCGGCATCGTGGGCGTCGCCACCTCACTCTCCGGGCTCTTCCTGATGTGGATGAACCCGCCCACGCGGTCCGTCGCCACCGACGCCGAGCCCGAGGCCGCCTTCGAAGCGGACCAGCAGCAGGGCGCCGAGGCCGCCGTCGTCGCGGCCGCCCCCGCGCACCTGCAGGAGGCAGCGGCGGAACTGGCTCCCCTCGCCGCCGCCGAGCACCGCCGTCAGGACCGGCTGGGGCTGCGGCACAAGGTGCGGCACAACTTCGCCTGGTTCACTGCCTCGGTCGCCGCAGTCTTCGCCGTCGCCGCCGGCTCCGGCATGGTCCTCAGCGGCACCGACGTCGGCATCGTCGCCGCCTTGCAGACCGGCGGCCACCAGGCCGAGATCGGCATCGTCTTCCTGTTCTGGTGCGCCGCCTCGGTGATCGGCGGCGTGGTCTACGGCGCCATGCACCGGCCCGTTTCCCCGGTGCTCCTGCTGCTCGGCATGTCCGCCCTGACCCTGCCGATGGCGTTCGCCCACGACACCTGGGCCCTCGCGTTCCTGTCCCTGCTGCCGGGCGTGCTCTGCGCCCCGGTACTCTCCGCCGCCTCGGAGAAGGTGGCCGACCTGGTTGACGAGGAACGACGTGGCGAGGCGATGGGCTGGTACGGCTCGGCCCTGACCGGCGGAGTGGCTCTCGGCGCGCCGCTGGCCGGGCTCTTCATCGACGGCGAGGGCGCCGGGGCGGGCTTCGTCTCGGTCGGCGCGGCCGGGGTGCTGCTCTGCCTCGTGGGTCTGGTGCTCCAGCGGCGGCGCAGGCGCCGGCTCGCCGCCGCCTGACGAGGGCCCAGTGCCTCCCGGCCTTAACGACGACGGCGGGCGGACCAGTGCGGTCCGCC
>NZ_JBFBKP010000075.1:0-20387 GCF_040702285.1 Arthrobacter sp. NPDC080086 | reverse complement strand
GCGGAAACATGGGCCTGACCTTTGTGCTTTTACCGGCTGAGTTGCCGACTGGGCTGCCCGCTGGGCTGCTTACTTCTTGGCGGAACCCTTCGGGACGAACAGCGTCTCGGCGTGCTCCAGGGCCATGCCGTTGGTCTCCGGGACCTTGAACATCACGAAGAAGAACGACGCCGCCGCGAACAGGGCGTACATGGCGTAGGTCAGCGGCAGCGATGCGGCGGCCATGACGGGGAAGCTCAGCGTGATGGCGAAGTTGGCGATCCACTGGGCGGCCGCGGCCAGGCCGAGCGCGCGGGCGCGGATGCGGGACGGGAAGATCTCGCCCAGCAGCACCCACACCAGCGGACCCCAGGAGGCGCCGAAGCTGATGACGAAGACGTTGGCGGCCACCAGCGCCGCAGGGCCCCAGCCGCCGGGGAGCGTGATGTTCTCACCCGAGCCGGTCGCCGAGCCGAAGGCCACGGCCATGGTGGCCAGCGAGGCGGCCATGCCGATCGAACCGGCCAGCATGATGGGGTGGCGGCCCACCCGGTCCACCAGGGCGATCGCCACGAGGGTGACCAGGATGTTGGTGATGGCCGTGGCTACCGAGATGGTCAGCGAGTCCTTTTCCTGGAACCCGACGGCCTTCCACAGGGTGGTGGAGTAGTAGAAGATCACGTTGATGCCGACGAACTGCTGCAGCACGGAGAGGATGATGCCGATCCAGACCACCGGCTGCAGGCCCAGGGCCTTGCCGCGCAGCGAACCCTTCTTGCCGGCGATCTTGTCCTCTTCGATGGCGTCCTTGATGTCGCGCAGGTGACGGTCCGTGTCCTCGTTCGGGGCAATTGACTTGAAGACCTTGCGGGCCTCCTCGTCCTTGCCCTTGACCACCAGGAACCGCGGGGATTCCGGCAGGGTGAACGCGATCCAGCCGTAGATCACGGCGGGGACGGCGCCTGCAATGAACATCCAGCGCCAGGCCTCGATGCCGAACCAAAGGTTCTGGTCGGCGCCGCCGGCGGTGTTGGCGAACAGGGCGTCAGAGAGCAGGGCCGCGAAGATACCGGTGGTGATGGCGAGCTGCTGCAGCGAGGCCAGCCGGCCTCGGACGTGCCGCGGGGAGATCTCGGAGATGTAGGCGGGGGCGATCACCGAGGCGAGGCCGATGCCCAGGCCGCCGATCAGGCGCCAGAAGATCAGGTCCCAGACGCCGAAGGCGAAACCGGTGCCGAAGGCGCTGACCAGGAACAGCAGGGCGCCCAGTTTCATCGCCGGGATGCGGCCATAGCGGTCCGCGACCTTCCCGGCGAGGTAGGCGCCGGCCGCGCAGCCCAGCAGGGCGACGGCGACGGCGAAGCCGGTCACGGCCTCGCTGAGGGCGAACTGTTCCTTGATGGCATCGACGGCGCCGTTGACGACGGAGGAGTCGAAGCCGAAGAGGAAGCCGCCGACGGCGCCCGCCACGGCTAGCCAGATGACCCGCTTCGGAATCTTCGCGGCGGTCTGGTCCTGGGTGGTGGTCATATGGCTCCCTCGGCAAATCGTGGTCAGCGGCTTGCGCCGCAACTATCCAGTTTTACACCGGTCCCCGCATGGTGCACGTCACGGGGACCGCGAAAGTGAGCCGAAACATAGCGGAACCGGGCGGTTAGGCGCCTCCGGCGGGGACGGCCGAAGCCGCTCCCGCCGGAGGGTGTCACCCTGCGCCCGGGTCAGTGCGCCGCGGCAGCGGCGCCTTCCCGGGCGGCGGCCTTCGGGTCGGTGAGCTTCTTGTTCGGCAGCGCGAAGGTGATCAGGAACGCGATGCCGGTGAGGATGGCCGCGGTGAGCATGACGGCGTCGATCGATTGGGCGAAGCCCTCGGTGATCGGGCGGGTCAACTCGGGGTTGGCGGTGTGCAGCCAGCTCGTGTCGTTCAGCGAATCGTTGCTGGCGCCGTCCTTGAAGAAGGCGTACAGCTTGGCGTTCGCCGGATCAGCCGCCACCGCCGGGTCCTTGAGCACCTTCAGGTAGTCGGCGTTCTGGACGGCGGCCTTCATGCCGTTGCCCACCTTGTCCGCCGCGAGGCTGAACAGCATGGAGATGAACACGGCCGTGCCGACGGCGCCGCCCATGGAGCGGAAGAACGCGGCCGAGGAGGTGCCCACGCCCATGTCCTTGGGCGGGACTGAGACCTGCATGGCCAGGGTCAGCGGCTGCATGCAGAAGCCCAGGCCCAGGCCGAAGAAGACGGCGATCGCGCCGGGGACCCACAGCGGGGTGTCCACACCCAGGGACAGGCCCATGACGACGGCGGCGCCGGTCAGGACCGCGGTGCCCAGGATCGGGAAGATCCGGTAGGTGCCCGAGGCGGAGATGGTCCGGCCCGCGGTGATGGAGCCGGTAAGGATGCCCACCGTGAAGGTGATCATCATCAGGCCGGCCTCGGTGGGGGTGAGTCCCTTGACCAGCTGGAGGTACATGGGCAGCATCGCGATGGCGCCGAACATGCCGATGCCGATGATGAAGTTCAGCAGCGAGGACAGCCCGAACGTGGTGTTGCGGAAGAGGCGAAGCGGGATCAGGGCGTAGTCACCGGCGCGCTTTTCGGCCAGCAAGAACGCGGCGATGCCGACGACGCCGAGCCCGTAGCAGAGGAAGGCCCCCGTGGAGGCCCAGCCCCAGGTGCGGCCCTGTTCGGCGACCAGCAGCAGCGGGACGATCGCCAGGGTGATGGCGGCGGCGCCCCAGTAGTCGATCTTCTGCTTGAGGTGTTTAGCGGGCAGGTGCAGGTAGAGGAAGACGACGGCGAGGGCGGCCAGGCCGATCGGGATGTTGATGAAGAAGACCCAGCGCCAGCCGTCGAAGCCGAGGATGTTCGCGGAACCGGCGAACGCGCCGCCGATGACCGGGCCCAGCACGGAGGAGACGCCGAAGACGGACATGAAGTAGCCCTGGAACTTGGCGCGGTCCTTGAGGGCGACGATGTCGCCGATGATGGTCAGCGCCAGGGCCAGCAGGCCGCCGGCGCCCATGCCCTGGATGCCGCGGGCAATCGCCAGCTCGGTCATGGAGTGGACGGACCCGGCGTAGAGGGACCCGGCCAGGAAGATGAGGATGGCCGCGAGGTACAGGGGGCGGCGGCCAAAGATGTCGCTGAGCTTGCCGTAGAGGGGGGTGCTCACCGTGGAGGTGATCAGGTAGGCCGTCGTCGCCCAGGCCTGCAGCGAGAGGCCGTCGAGGTCGTTGGCGATCGTGTAGATGGACGTCGAGACGATCGTCTGGTCCAGCGACGAGAGGAACATGCCGAGCATGAGGCCCACCATGACGGTGATGGTCTGACGGTGCGTCAGGACCTCGCCGGGCAGGCGGGCGGAGGTGGTGGTGGACATGACTGCTCCAAGGGGAAAGATTCAGGATTTAAGCACAAAGGTTGCTTTCAGTAACTATCTTAGTGCCAGCTTTGTTCCTGATTTTCCGGCCAATTTTTTCGGCGGTCTCAACGCTCCAGCAGGATGCCGTCCGGGTCGCACCAGATCCACTGCCCGGGCCGGATGCTGACGCCGTCAATCACCAGCTCCACGTCCTGTTCACCGGCGCCGTTCTTGGCGCTCTTGCGCGGGTTGCTGCCCAGGGCCTTGACGCCCAGCGGGAGCCCGGCGATGGCCACGCGGTCCCGGATGGCGCCGTTGATGACGACGCCGGCCCAGCCGTTCTCCACGGCGCTCGCGGCGATCATGTCCCCCATCAGGGCGGTGCGCAGCGAGCCCCCGCCGTCGACCACCAGGACCGCGCCGTTGCCCGGGGTCGCCAGCACGCTCTTGACCAGGCCGTTGTCCTCGAGGCAGCGGATGGTCCGGACCGGGCCGGCGAAGTGGCTCCGCCCGCCCAGCGACTGGAACTGCAGGGCCACGGAGTCCAACTCCTCCCCGCGCTCGTCGTACAGGTCGGCGGTGTTGACGGGCGTCTGGGTCATGGCGTCTCCTCTGGCGGCGGGTGTGGCTCTTGCTGCCCACGATAGTCTGGCCCCAGCCTGGTCCACCGCGCCAGACATCCGTTCCGGGGGGAACCACATGAGCCTGTCCGATCTGCCGGCCGCCGGGAGCGCCTCACCCGCCACCGCCGAACCGGTCCGGCCCGTCCGGCCGGCGTGGACCACCGGCGTCGTCCTGGTCAACGTGGGCATCAACGCCGCCTTCTTCGGCCCGCTCCAGGTCCTCCTCGGCCAGCAGGCAGCGGTGTTCGACGAGGGGCAGAAGGAAGCCATCCTGGCCCTGGTCACCGGGTCGGGTGCGGCCGTGTCCGTGGTGGCGAACCCGCTGAGCGGGGCCCTGAGCGACCGCACCGCGGCGCGGCGGGGCCGGCGGGTCCCGTGGGTGGTCTTCGGCGCGGTGCTGGGCGCCGCCGCCCTGGTGGCGCTCGCCGGGGCGCCGAACGTGGCCGTCATGGCGCTGCTGTGGTGCCTGGTCCAAGCCGGCTGCAACGCCGCCTACGCCGCCATCACCGCGGCGATCCCGGACCGGGTCCCCGTCGCCCAGCGCGGCACCGTTGGGGGCCTTGCCGCTATGGGCCAGACCGTCGGCATCCTGCTGGGAGCCGTGATCGCTGCCGTCGTCGCCGGGCACTTTGGCCTGGGCTATGTCCTCTGCGCGGCCGTCCTGCTCGCCGGCGTCGTGCTGTATTACCGGCGCAACGACGACGTCGCCCTCCCGCCGGGGGTGCGGCCGCCGTTCGCGCTGGCGGCCTTCCTCCGCAGCTTCTGGGTCTCCCCGGCCCGGTACCCTGACTTCGCCTGGGCTTGGCTGACCCGGCTGCTGGTGAACATCGGCAACCACATGATCACCCTCTACCTCCTGTTCTTCCTCACGGACGCGGTCCGGCTCCGCGAAACCCAGGGCATCGAGGCCGAATTCGGCGTGCTCATCCTGACCGGCCTGTACGCGGTGATGGTGATCATCACCAGCGTGATCGGCGGACGGCTCAGCGACCGGATGGGGCGGCGCAAACCCCTGGTCATCGTCTCCTCCGCCGTGATCGCCGCGGCCGCCCTTGTCCTGGCCTTCGATCCCACCTGGCCCGGGGCGCTCGTGGCCGCGTCCGTGCTCGGCATCGGCTTCGGCGCCTACCTCGCCGTCGACTTCGCGCTGATCACCCAGGTGCTGCCGACGGCGCTGAGCCGCGGCAAGGATCTGGGCGTCATCAACATCGCCAACTCGCTCCCACAGGTGCTGGCGCCGCTGATCGCCTACCCGTTCGTCGCCCTCTGGGGCGGGTACGTCTCGCTCTACGTCGCGGCCGCCGTCATCGGGCTGCTGGGCGCGGTGTTCGTCGTGAAAATCAAGGGCGTGGACTGAGCGGCGGGCTCCCGTGTGACTGGCCGGGCGCCCAGCCCGGTGCCGTATAGTGGACGGGATTCCCGCGGCACCCCGGCGGAGCACGCCTCCGGAGTGCCGAGAAAACGACCCCGGAACCTTGCCGATGCCTGAGTCTCTTTCCGACCTTCCCCCGATGGCCCCGCCGCCCATGCTGCCCCGTCAGCGGCAGCGCTACGCCCGCATCCTCGACGTCGCCGCCGGCTTCGCCCGCACCGGCCTCGACGCCGTCGTGCTCTCCGAAGTGGCCGCGAAGGCCGACGTGCCGCTGGGCACCCTCTACCGGTACTTCCCCTCCTCCACCCAGCTGATGCTGGCCCTCTACCGCAAGCAGCTGGGCGAGCTTCACGTGGGCGACCGGCCGGCCGGGACCCGCGCCCCGGTGCACGTCCTGGTAGGCGTCGTGATGGAGATCTTCCACATGCGCCTGATGCAGCCGGCGGTGGAACAGTGCCTGAACCGGGTGGTGTACGCCAAGGACACGGACACCACCCGCCTGCTGCTCGACATCGACGCGACGGCGGAGAAGGCCGTCACCGCCGTCAGCGGCGACCCCGTGGTGTCCCGGGTCCTGCTGCTGACCGTGTCCGGGCTGGTGCAGTCCGTGCGGTGCCGCAGGCTCTCGCTCTTCGAGGCCGAGGAAGACCTGAAGCGGGCCTGCTCCCTCTTCGAGCGCGGATCCCAGGCGGCCAAGCCGGTCTAGACCGGTTACTCCTTTGTGTCCGGCCGACTCCGGCCCGGACCCCGAATCTGGCTACCATGGCAACACCGGAGCGGCGCCATGCCAGCACTTTCCGGAATCTCCACCGCAGGCCCGCCACCCCGGGGCCGCCGCCGGAGTTCCCCACGACCACCCTGGGCGCGTCCGCGCCCAGGCAGCCAAGTGCCGTATGCCCACGGTCAGCCCCAGGAGACAACGACGTGTCCATTGAAACCATCCTGCCCACTTCCGCCGACGACGCAGCCGGGGCCGCAACCGCCCCGATCGACGACCAGGAAATCTTCTCCTCCCATCAGGGCGGAAAACTCTCCATTGCCAGCACCGTCCCGCTGGAGAGCAAGCGCGACCTCTCCATCGCCTACACCCCTGGCGTCGCCCAGGTCAGCCGGGCGATCGCCGCGGAACCGGAACTCGCCAAGACCCTCACCTGGGCCGAACGCCTCGTGGTGGTGGTCAGCGACGGCACCGCCGTCCTCGGCCTCGGCGACATCGGCCCCAGCGCCTCCCTCCCGGTGATGGAGGGCAAGTCCGCCCTCTTCAAGGCCTTCGGCGACCTCGACTCCATCCCGCTGGTGCTCAACACCAAAGATGTCGACGAGATCGTGGAGACCCTGGTCCGCCTGCGGCCCAGCTTCGGCGCCGTCAACCTTGAGGACGTCTCGGCCCCGCGCTGCTTCGAGCTCGAGGAGAAGCTGATCGAGGCCCTCGACTGCCCCGTCATGCACGATGACCAGCACGGCACCGCCGTCGTGGTCCTCGCCGCCCTCACCGGTGCCGCGAAGATCGCCGGCCGCGACCTCGAGGGCCTGCGCGTGGTGGTCTCCGGCGCCGGCGCCGCCGGAATCGCCGTCGCCGAGATCCTGCTGACCGCCGGGATCGACGACGTCGTCCTGCTGGATTCCCGCGGCGTGATCAACCGGGAGCGGGCGGACATCGCCGCGGATCCGGCCAGCAAAAAGGCCCGGCTCGCGGCCCGCAGCAACCCCCGCGGTGTCAGCGGCGGCCCGGGCGAGGCGCTGGAGGCGGCCGACGTCTTCATCGGCGTCTCCTCGTCCCGGCTGGACGAGGCGCACCTGGCCCGGATGAACGACGGCGCGATTGTCTTCGCCCTCTCCAACCCGGACCCGGAGGTGCTGCCCGAGGTCGCCGCGAAGTACGCGGCCGTCGTCGCCACCGGCCGCAGCGACTTCCCGAACCAGATCAACAACGTCCTGGCCTTCCCCGGCATCTTCCGCGGCGCGCTCGACGCCGGTGCGCGCCGGATCACCCCGGCCATGAAGCTGGCCGCCGCGCGGGCCATCGCCGCGCTCGCCGAGGAGGACCTCTCCGCCGACTACATCGTGCCCAGCCCGCTGGACCCGCGCGTCGCCCCGGCGGTGGCCGCCGCCGTCGCCGCCGCGGTCGCCGAGGGGTAGGAGGGCCGGCCCTAGACTGGGCAGGTGTTCGCCGAAACGCTCGTCACCGTCCTGTGCGGCCTGGCCATCCTGACCGGGGTGGCGGGCATCGTCATCCCGGTCCTGCCGGGCAGCATCCTGATTGCCCTCAGCCTGCTCGCCTGGGCCTTCTGGGGCGGGGCGGGCACCACGGGCTGGGTGGTCCTGGCCGTGGGCGGGGTGTTCGTGCTGGCCGGCATGGCCGCGGGCGCGGTGCTGACGGGCCGGAAGCTCAAGCAGCACAGCATCCCCGGCCGTTCGGTGGTTACCGGGTTGGTGTTCGGCGTCGTGGGCATGTTCCTGATCCCCGCCGTGGGGCTCTTCGTCGGGTTCGCCGCGGGCCTGCTGCTGAGCGAGCTGCACCGCACCCGCGCCTGGCGCACCGCCGCGGCGTCCAGTTGGGCGGCCCTGAAGGCCACGGGCCTGGGCATGCTGGCCGAGTTCGGCCTCGCCTGCCTGGCCGCCAGCACCTGGGTAATCGGCGTCTGGACCGCCGCTGTCGCCTAGCGGCTTGGCGGTAGGTCCGGGGTCCTAGTCGGCGAGCAGTCCGGTGGTCCGGTAGGGGATGACCTCGCGCAGGAACATGCTGGTGGAGGTCCGGACGATGCCGGGGCAGAGCCGGATCTCCTCGGAGACCCGGTAGAGGTCGTCCGGGCTGGTGGCGACCACCCGGATCAGCAGGTCGGTATCCCCGGCGGGGGCGTGGCATTCGAGGATCTCGGGGATGTTCCGCAGCGCGGCGATCGCCTCGTTCAGGCGGCTCTGGTCCAGTTCGGCGCTCACCGCCGCCGCCACGCCGCGGCCCAGGGCGGCGGGGAGGACCCGGCTGCTGTTGGCGCGCAGGGCGCCCGAGGCGGTCATCCGCTCAAGCCGCGACTGCACGGTCCCGCGGGCCAGGCCCAGTTTCTGCGCCAGCAGCATGATTGGCATCCGGGGTTCCTCGTCGAGGGCCAGGAGGATCCGCCGGTCCGTTCCGTCGAGCTGCTGCAATCTGACCACTCCCTGCTAGATGTTTGGGTCCGCCTTGGTCAGTCTGATCAATGCCACCGGCGTCCGTTGCATCAACTGTAGGGCTTCTGCTCAAATGGTGGCAACAAAAGGAACGCCGGCCACCGCCGGAACCCAATGGCTGCAGATCTCCCGGCACACCTCCCGGACTCTGGATCCGGCTCCCGCAAGGAGCCTGCCGCTGATTGACTCTTGTTCACACCCTGGTCATTCCGCACATCCTGGCAAGAGCCCCTGAGCCCCCGACGTCGGTTCCCCGAAGTCATCGGTGGCTGAGGGGCTCTTGTGCTGTCCGGCATAGGCTTGACCCATGGATCCCGCCGGCCGCTTCGCCCCCAGCCCCTCGGGAGAGCTGCACGCCGGCAACCTCCGCACCGCCCTCCTCGCCTGGCTCTTCGCCCGCTCCTCCGGCCGCCGCTTCCTGCTGCGCGTGGAGGACCTGGACCGGGCGCGCTCCGGCGCCGAGTACGCGCAGTTGCGCGACCTGGCCGCGATCGGCCTGACCTGGGACGGCCCCGTCGTCCGCCAGGCCGACCGGGAGCCGCTCTACGCCGCCGCGATCGACCGGCTGACCGCTGCGGGCCTGACCTACGAGTGTTTCTGCACCCGGCGCGAAATCCAGGAGGCGCCGTCGGCCCCGCACGCGCCGCAGGGCGCCTACCCGGGGACCTGCCGGAACCTGAAGGAGGCCGAACGTGAGGCCAGGCGCGCCCGCCGGCCCGCCGCGATCCGGCTGAGGGCCGCCGTCACCGAGGGCACCATCCGGGACCGGTTGCTGGGGAGTTTCACCGGCGTCGTGGACGACTTCGTGCTCCGCCGCGCCGACGGGGTCACCGCCTACAACCTCGCCGTCGTGGTGGACGACGGCGAACAGGGCATCGACCAGGTGGTCCGGGGAGATGACCTGCTGCCCTCCACGCCGCGCCAAGCCTACCTGGCCGGCCTGTTGAATATTCCCTTGCCGGAATATGCGCACGTGCCGCTGGTGCTGAACGCCGACGGCGCCCGGCTGGCCAAGCGCGACGGCGCCGTCACCTTGTCGGACCTCGACGCCGTCGGGGTCACCGCGGACCGGGTCCGGGACCTGCTCCTGGCCTCGCTCGGGCTGCCGCCCGGCCCGCTCGGGAATGCCCTGGCGGCCTTCGACCCGGCCGCGCTGCCGCAGGAGCCCTGGGTATGGCCCGGGATGACGGACGAGTAGGCTGAACCCATGCCCGAAACAGAGCCTTCCGCCCCGCGTTTCACCGTCGAGACGGCCAGGGTCCTCGCCGAAGCGGCCCACAACCGGCAAAAGGACAAACTGAAACGGCCCTACCGCGAGCACGTGCTGGCGGTCGGCGACGCGCTGGCCGACTTCGACGAGGACATCCAGATCGCCGGCTACCTTCACGACATCGCAGAGGACACCCCGATCACCCGGCAGGCGCTGCTGGAGATGGGCGTCTCCGAGCGGGCCGTGGACATCATCGAGCGGGTCACGAAGCGGCTGCAGGACAACCCGGACGACTACCAGTCAGGCATCCGCGCGATCGCGGAACACCACGACGCCACGCTGGTCAAGATCGCGGACAACGCCCACAACTCGCTGCCGGAACGGGTGCAGGCCCTGGCCGAGAAGTGGCCGGACAAGCCGCCGGTGACCCGGTACGCCGAGGCGCGTCCCGTCCTCTACGCCGCCGTTCTCGTTGAGGAGACCCGCAAGATCCTGGCGCGGATCAATCCCTGGCTGCTGGCGGAACTCGAAGGGGACGCCTAGACCCGGCCCAGCAGGTCGATATCCTCCAGGAACTCCTGCTGCACCTCGGCGCTGACGGTGGTCCGGGTGTCCGCGATCGCGTCGAGATAGTCCTGGGTGGCCGGCCCCCGCCGCACCGCGCTTCCCGCCGGGGCGCCGGAACCGGGCGCTCCGCCGTCGCCCTCCCCATAGACCGCGTTCTCCAGGGCGCGCTGCGAGGCGCTCCGGGCGGCGTATTCGATGTCCGCGGGGGAGAAGCCCTCCGTGCGCTCCACCAGCAGCTCGATGTCGACGTCGTCCACCACCGCTGCGGGAATGAAGCGCTGCCACATCGCCTCGCGGGCCTGCCGGTCCGGGAGGCCGATGGGGATGACGTAGTCGAACCGGCCGTGGCGCAGGAACGCCGAATCCAGGGCGCGGATGAAGTTGGTGGCACAGACCAGCAGGCGGCCCGGCTGCTCGCGGAAGGCCGGGATGATCTTCAGCAGCTCGTTGGTCACGCCCTGCAGCGGCGACGGCGGATCCCCGGCGCGCTGGGAGGCGATTTCCTCCACCTCGTCGATGAAGACCACGGCGTGTTCCAGCTCCGCGATCTCCAGGAACGTCTCCCGCAGCGCGCCGGCCAGGCCCAGCGGGTCCGCGGCCAGCCGGGACGGGAAGACCTCCACGAAGGGCCACTCCAGCCGGGACGCGATCGCCTTGGCGAAGGTGGTCTTGCCGGTGCCGGGCGGGCCGAAGAGGACGACGGCCCGCGGCGGGACCACCCCGAACTCGTCGGCCAGCTCGGCCTCCGCCAGCGGCAGCACCAGCCGCCGCTCCAGGAGTTCCTTCTCGTTGCGCATCCCGGCGACGTTCTCCCAGAGGTCCCGCGCCAGGATCCGGCCGCCCAGCTGGCTCAGCGGCTCCAGCTCCTGGCGCTGGACCGGGATCCGGCGCTCGAAGTACCGGAGGTTCTTCTTCAGCACGAACCCGCGGCCCAGGAACGCCTCCACCCGGGTCTCGGACTCCGGCATGAGCGCGGAGAGCTTGTTCAGCCCGTGCGGGGCCATCCGGTTTTCCACCGCGGCCAGCAGCGAGGTGCCGATGCCGCGGCCGCGGTACTCGGGCAGGGTGGCCAGGAAGACGATCCAGCCCTGGTCGTGGGCGGCGCGGCCGACGGCGGCGCCCACCACCTGCTCGCCCTGCACCGCCACCACCGCGTGATCCTTTTCGCAGGAGGCGAGGACCTCGGAGAGGGCGTAGACCGGCTCGACGTTCGAGGCCTTGAGCGTCTCCCACAGGTGCAGGATCCCGTCCAGGTCCGCGGAGTGGAAGTCCCGGATGCGCCAGCTGGTCATGTGTCTCTCCCGGTGGATCGTCTTTGAGCCCGAAGGAATGCCTGGTCCGAGCTTAGGCGATCCGGCTTAGACGCTCCCGCCGCCGGCGCCCGGACCCGGCCGGTTCGCCACCAGCGGGGCGGGGCCGGTGAAGCCGTCACGCACCGCGGCGATCTCCAGGATGCGATGCTTGCAGAGGCGCCAGCCGAGCATCAGGAGCGGGATGATGACCACCAGGGAGGCGATGGTCCACGTGCCCACGGGCGAGTCGAAAGCCATCAGGACCAGGACGGCCAGCAGGAACGCCAGGGTGATCCAGCCGGTGACGGGCGCGCCGGGCATCCGGAAGGAGGGGCGGAGGAGTTCGCCGCGGGCCGCGAGTTTCGCCAGCTGCATCTGGCAGAGCACGATCATGCCCCAGGTGCTGATGATGCCCAGCGACGCGACGTTCAGGACGATCTCGAAGGCCTCGGCCGGGACCACGGCGTTGAGGATGACTCCGAGGACGGCCACGCCGGCGGTCAGGGCGATGCCGCCGTAGGGCACGCCTGCTTTGTTCATCCGGGCGGCGAACTTCGGGGCCGAGCCGGAGACGGACATGGAGCGCATGATCCGGCCGGTCGAGTAGAGGCCGGCATTGAGGGAGGAGAGCGCGGCGGTGAGGACCACCAGGTTCATGATGGCGTCCACGCCGTCGACGCCGATGGAGCCGAAGAACGTCACGAAGGGGCTCTCGCCGGCCTTGTAGGCGTTGAAGGGCAGCAGCAGGGAGAGCAGGATCAGCGAGCCGACATAGAACACCGCGATCCGCACGATCACCGTGTTGATGGCCCGGGGCATGATCTTCTCCGGGTTCTCGGTCTCGCCGGCGGCGGTGCCGATCAGCTCGATGGAGGCATAGGCGAAGACGACGCCCTGCATCACCACGACGGCGGGCAGCAGCCCGTTCGGGAAGAATCCGCCGTTGTCCGCGATCAAGGTGAAGCCCACCTCGTGGCCGGGGACCGGGGTGCCGAAGATGACGAAGTAGATCCCGACCAGCAGGAAGGAGACCAGGGCCACCACCTTGATCAGGGCGAACCAGAACTCCATCTCACCGAAGACCTTGACGCTGATCAGGTTCAAGCCCAGGACCAGGATCAGAGCCGCCAGGGCCCAGGTCCACTGCGGCACGTCGGCGATCGGCGCCCAGTACTTCTTGAAGAAGTTCATGTAGAGCGCGACGGCGGTGATGTCCACGATGGCGGTCATCGCCCAGTTCAGCCAGTACAGCCAGCCGGTGACGAAGGCGGCCTTCTCGCCGAAGAATTCGCGGGCGTAGGAGACGAAGGATCCCGAGGAGGGCCGGTGCATGACCAGTTCGCCGAGGGCGCGCAGGATCATGAAGGCGAAGAAGCCGCAGACGGCGTAGCTGATGATCAGGGCGGGTCCGGCCGCGGCGAGTCGGCCGCCGGCGCCCATGAACAGGCCGGTGCCGATCGCGCCGCCGATCGCGATCATCTGGACCTGACGGGGTTTGAGGCTCTTGTGGTAGCCCTGGTCCTCGGCATGCAGGGCCGCCTCGGTGGCGTGGGCGTGCTGCGGGATGGTGTGGTCCGTGACCGTGGGCTGGGGCGAGCGTGCTGTTCCGGGAGATGACATGGGGGGTCCTTATGGGGATTCGGGGGACGCTATTTGCTCAGGTTGGCCAGGCGCTGCGGGCTGAGGAGGTCGGCGAGCTGCTCGGCGGTGAGCAGTCCGTGTTCGAGGACCAGTTCCGCGACTCCCTTGCCGGTGGCGAGGGCTTCCTGTGCGATGGCCGTGGCGGTGGCATACCCCAGGTGCGGGTTCAGTGCGGTGACCAGGCCGATTGACTGCTCCACGGTGAGGCGGAGCCGTTCGGTGTTGGCGGTGATGCCCCGGACGCAGCGCGCCGTGAGGGTGCGGCAGGCGGCTTCCAGGTGCGAGATGCTCTTGTGGAGGCTGTGGACGATGATCGGTTCGAAGGCGTTCAGCTGCAGCTGGCCGGCCTCGGCGGCCATGGTGATGGTGACGTCGTTGCCGATCACCTCGTAGGCGACCTGGCTGACCACCTCCGGGATGACCGGGTTGATCTTGCCGGGCATGATCGAGGAGCCGGACTGCACGGCGGGAAGGTTGATCTCGCCCAGGCCTGCGCGGGGTCCGGAGGAGAGCAGGCGGAGGTCGTTGCAGATCTTGGACAGCTTCACGGCCACCCGCTTGAGCACCCCGGAGAGGTGCACGAACGCGCCCACATCCTGGGTGGCCTCGATCAGGTCGACGGCGGTGACCAGCGGCAGGCCGGTGATCCGGGCGAGGTGCCGGCAGGCGGCCTCGGCGTAGCCGGCCGGGGCGTTCAGCCCGGTGCCGATCGCGGTGGCGCCGAGGTTGATCTCGTGGATCAGCAGGTCCGCCTCGGCCAGCCGGAGCCGGTCCTCGCCGATGGTGACGGCGTAGGTGCCGAACTCCTGGCCCAGGGTCATCGGGACGGCGTCCTGAAGCTGGGTGCGGCCCATCTTGACGACCGTGCGGAACTCCATGGCCTTCGCGGCGAACGCGTCCTCGAGTTCGGTGAGGGCCTCAAGCAGTTCCCGGGCGGCGAAGATGGTGCCGAGCTTCACCGCGGTGGGGTACACGTCATTGGTGGACTGGCTGAGGTTGACGTGGTCGTTGGGGTGAAGCTGCCCGTAGTCGCCCTTGGGGTAGCCCAGGATTTCCAGCGCCCGGTTGGCGATCACCTCGTTGGCGTTCATGTTCGACGACGTTCCGGCGCCGCCCTGGATGACGTCGACGACGAACTGCTCGCTGAGCTTGCCGCTCATGACGTCGGTGCAGGCCTCCTCGATGGCGTCCGCGCGGCGGGCGTCCAGCAGGCCCAGCTCGTGGTTGGCGCGGGCGGCGGCCAGTTTCACGGCGGCGAGTCCCCGGACCAGGTACATGTTCGAGGACAGCGGCTGGCCCGTGATGGGAAAGTTCTCGACGGCGCGCAGGGTGTGGACGCCCCAGTAGGCGTCGGCGGGGACGTCCCGGTCGCCCAGGAGGTCGTGTTCCGAGCGGAAGTCTGC
The DNA here is from genome assembly GCF_040702285.1 of Arthrobacter sp. NPDC080086. NCBI lineage: Bacteria > Bacillati > Actinomycetota > Actinomycetes > Micrococcales > Micrococcaceae > Arthrobacter > Arthrobacter sp. NPDC080086. The sequence continues at coordinate 5,773 of NZ_JBFBKP010000075.1, read as the reverse complement.
GGTGGCAGGGGTGGTCATGGCGTTCCTTAGCGTGCGTCGGTGCTGGGGGTGATGGAGGAGAGGAAGTCGGTGGCCTGGAGCAGCCCCACGGGGTGGCCGCCGCCGAGGACGGGTGCCGTGGCGAGGCCGGACAGGGTCTCCGCGTCGAGGCCCAGGGCCGTCAGGATCCGGACGGTGACGGGCATCCGGGCGCGGTCGCCGCCGTCGGAGATCTTCACGGCGACGCCGCGGCCGTCCGGCAGGCCAACGAGCTGGACGCCCTCGAAGCCGTCCTTGGCCACCAGCCCGGGAACCAGGCGCATCAGGGCTGTGACGTCCCGGTCCCGGCCCGCCACCATCTCCGGGTGGAGGCGCATCGCGTCGGCCACGGCGGCCTCGGCTGTGTCGCTTTCAGCGGTGCCGGTCCCGGCGGCGATCCGCCCGAAGGCGCGGGCCATGCCGCCGAGAGTCAGGGCGAACAGCGGGGTGCCACAGCCGTCGGTGGAGGTCCGTTCCGGTTCCTGGCCGGTCAGGTCCGCCACGGTCCGGGCCACCTGCTGCTGCAGCGGGTGGGCGGGGTCGAGGTAGCCGGCCACGGGCCAGCCGTTGATCACGCAGGTGGCGGCCATCGCGGCGTGCTTGCCGGAGCAGTTCTGGGCCAGCTGGGTGGCGGTGCCGCCGGCGCGGAGCCATTTCTCGCGCTCGCGGACGCCGTAGGGCAGGTCGGTGCTGTTTTCCAGCGCGTCCGGGCCGAGTCCGTGCAGTTCCAGGATGCGCAGCGCGCCGTCGCGGTGCTCGGGGCCGCCGGAGTGGCTGGCCGCGGCGAGGGCCAGGAGGTCGGCCGGGAGTTCGAGGCCGGCGCGGACCATGGCCACCGCCTGGAGCGGCTTCAGGGCCGACCGGGGGTAGAACGGGGCCTGCGGGTCGCCGGCGGAGAGCACCAGGGAACCGTCGGCCGCGGTGGCCGCCGCCGAGCCGTAGTGGATGCTTTCCACCAGCCCGTCGCGGGTCTGGGCCGCCAGGGCGGCGTGCTGCGGCAGGCCGGCCGGGTCCAGGCGGTCCGGGGCGAGGGCGGGGGAAGGCAAAGTCATGGTGTCCTTTGGATCGGGTGGGCGTGGGTGGTGCCCGGTGGTGGCCGCTTAGGCGGCGCTGGTGGGGTGCAGGATGGAGGCGAGGGCCTCGCCGACGGCGTGCAGGTGCTGGCTCATGGCCAACCGGGCGGTCGCGGCGTCGCCGGCCTCGATGGCGGCGAGGATCTTCCGGTGTTCATCGTTGGAGGCGTGCTGGCGGTCGGCCACCATGTTCAGGGTTTCCGACTGGGAGGCAAGGGCCTCGCGGATCTCCGCGACGACGTTCTCGAAGACCTTGTTCCGGCTGGCCTTGGCGATCAGGGCGTGGAAGTTCGAGTCCAGCCCCACCCATACCTCGGGATCGTCCTCGCCGGCCATCTCGGCGACGATGTCCCGCATGGTTTCCAGCTCTTCGGCGGAGCGCCGTTCCGCGGCCAGGCCGGCGGCGGGGACCTCGATGTGGGGCCGGGCCTCGGTCAGGTCCAGGGCCGAGTACTGGCCGAGGACCAGGTCCGTGGCCACGCGGTCCGCGACCACGAAGGTGCCGCGCCCGGTGCGGGTCACGGTCAGGCCCAGGGCGGTGCAGGAGCGCAGGGCTTCCCGGACCACGGAACGGCTGACGCCGTACTGCTGGGCGAGGGTGGCCTCGGAGCTGAGTTTCGCGCCGACGGGGAGTTTCCCGGATTCGATATCCGAGCGGAGGACGTTGAAGACGGCTTCGGCGGCGCTAAGGCGGGCGAGAGGCTGTCCAGCTGTCCGGCTGTCTGACAGGTTCACACTTCAAATATGGCAGGGGTCACATCGGGCTGTCAATACGCGGGGCCGGATGACGAGGGATCTGCGGCGGGACCCTAGATCCCCAGGGAAGCCAGGCTCTGCCGCAGCGTCTCGGCGCTGTGGTGCAGCGAGGCGATCTCGCCGTCGTCCATGGGCGTCTCCAGCACCGTCCGCACGCCGCCGCGGCCCACGACGCTGGGCAGGGAGAGGGCGACGCCGGTGATGCCGTGCTGGCCGTCCAGCACCGTGGAGACGGGCAAGACCGCGTTCTCGGCGCGGAGCAGGGCCTCGACGATCCGGGCGCCGGAGAGCCCGATCGCGTAGTTCGTGGCGCCCTTCCCGGCGATCACCTTGTAGGCGGCCTGGGTCACCTCGCGGGCGGTGCCGGCGAGGGAGGCGTCGGTGAAGACGCGGGCGCCGTCGACCGTCCACTCCCGGATGGGAACCGGCCCGATTGTGGCGCCGGACCAGACCGGGAACTCGGTGTCCCCGTGTTCGCCCACCATGCTGGCGTGGACGCTGCTGACGGAGACGCCCGCCCGGTGCGCCAGCAGCCACCGCAGCCGGGAGGTGTCCAGCACGGTGCCGGAGGAGAAAATGCGCGACGACGGCAGGCCCGTGATCTTCCGGGCCGCGGCCGTGAGCACGTCGCAGGGATTGGTCACCAGGACGTAGACGGCGTCCGGGGCGTGGTCGATGAGCCGGGGCATGAGCTGCTCGAGGATCCGGACGTTGGTTCCGGCGAGGTCCAGCCGGGTCTGGCCCGGCGACTGCTTCGCCCCGGCGGTGATGACCACGACGTCGGCGCCGGCCACCGCGGCGATGTCCCCGCCGCCGTCGACCGTGACGGCCGCGGCCGAAAACTGGGTGCCATGGGCCAGGTCCAGGACCTCCGCCTCGGCCTTCGCGGGGTTGACGTCGTAGAGCGCGACGTGGCTGGCCGAGCCCCGGATCAGGGCGGCATAGGCCAGCGAGGTGCCGACGCTGCCGGCGCCGACGACGGCGAGTTTGGTGCCGGAGCGCGCTGTGCCGGACATTGCTGCCGGGGGCGTTGCCATGGGCGGTCAGCCGGCCGGGGTGACGACGGTGCCGGCGGTCTCGCCGCCGTCGATGACGAACTCGGCGCCGGTGACGTAGGAGGACTCGTCGCCGGCCAAATAGACGGCCAGGTCCGCCACCTCCACGGGCTCGCCGATCCGGTGCAGGGCGACGTGCCCGGTGTCGAAAGTCAGGCCGTCGGTCATGGGGGTCCGGACCACGCCCGGATGGATCGAGTTGACCCGGGTGCCGTCGCGGCCGAGGTCCAGGGCGGCGGCCTTGGTCAGGCCGCGGACGCCGAACTTGGCGGCGGTATAGCCCGGGAGGTTCTCGTAGCCGCGGATCCCGGCGATCGAGGAGACGTTGATGATCGCGGAGCTGCCGGACCGGGCGAGGGCCGGGGCGGCTGCCTTGATGCCGTTGAAGACGCCGGTGAGGTTGACGTCGATGATGCGGGCCCACTGCTCGTGCGGGTATCCGTCGATGCGGCCGAAGTTCACGATGCCGGCATTGTTGACCAGGATGCTGAGGCCGCCGAAGGCGGTGACGGCCTGATTTACGGCGGCGTCCCAGTCTTCGGGCCGGGTCACGTCGAGGTGGACGTACCGAAGGCGCTCGCCGAGTTCGGCTGCCAGCGCGGCGCCGTCGTCGTCAAGGACATCCCCGACGATGGCGCTGGCGCCCTCCTCGAGGAAGCGCCGGGCCATGGCCGCGCCGATGCCGCGGGCGCCACCGCTGATCAGGGCCACCTTGCCGTCCAACCGTCCCATCGCGCACCCGCCCTTCCGGCGCCGTCCGGCCGCCACTGTGGACCGGCCCCGCGGCCGGCCCTCCCAGCTTGCCCGCCGGGGACGGGACGGGGGAGGGCCGTTGTGCCCGGGGGATTAGAGGTGCTGGATGCCCGCCCGCTGCATGGCGTCCTTGTAGACCGCGACGTTCTTGGCGAGCAGTTCCTCCTGCTTGGCCGGTGAGACGGCGAAGGCGCGCCCGCCGAGGGCGGTGGCCTTGTAGATCTTGACGCCGCGGTTCTTCAACGAGGAATGGTAGGTCTTCTCGAAGAGGGTGAGGAAGGAGTGGGCGTCGGCGCCGTGGGCGATGACGGCTGAGGCGCGCTTGTTGATCTTCATGAACTGGCGGAACGGGCGGAGGCCGTCGGTCTTTTCCTGGACGTTGAGCGCCGTGGGAAGGCCGGGGTCGCGGACCCAGGGGTAGGCGTTCCAGGGCATGACGTAGCGGGGGTCGAGTTCCACGGCTTCGTAGATGGACGTGGCGCGCTGGGCGGCCTCATCGTCGTTGAAGTGGGAGAGGAACCCCGATTCGCAGCCCTTGCCGGGCGAGATATGGAGGCTAACGATCCGGCATTCGTCCTCGTCATGGACGGGATCGATATAGGGGACCACCGAGCCTGGCTTCTTCTCCCTGAGCTCGTCACAGAGCTGGGTGACGGCGGCGATGTTTGGTTCCTGCAGCAGGGTCTTCTTCTCGTCCCAGTCAATCGTCACGATTTCTCCCTCAGCGCTTGGCGTCCAGAATCAGGCGTCTCTGTCCACTCTACGCCGCTAGGCTGGGAGCCATTTCCCGGGGCCGAGCAAGAGGCCACGGACCCCTAGGCCCCGGGCTCGACGACGGCGTACGCTTTAAGTGCCTGCAGGTAACCATCTGATTTTCACGGGCCGTTCAGGGCATTTCGATTCCCGGGCCAGCTCATAGCGAGATCGCGAAGGTACCTGCAGGTTCTGCGTTTAAGGGGTGCTTTCCCCGGGCCGGGGTACCTCACGCGGCTGCCGGTTGCCGGTGTCCGGTCAGGCACCGCGCGCTCGACTCCGCCGGGCACCCGCACCAGGTTCCGCCGCCCACCCGACTTTGGCCGAGCCCGCGAGGCAGCCTGCGCCAGGCTCGTTGCAGCTCAAGCCGGCACCTTTTTCTTCCGGCCGAGCCGTCGTGTCCTCATTCGGTGACGCTCCGCCCTCACCTCCGGTGCTGCCGGAGACCGCAATCCGTAGGCATAGTCCGGTTCTACCTCCGTTGCTTGTTCCGATTGGTCCCACGTTCCACTCCTCGTTGCGCTGCCGGGAAGACGAGGCGCAACTGCGGTGTAGGTGTGACCTGTGGGCGTGGTGAGTTCGAGGGTGTGGCGCGTAGCCGGAGGGGGAGTGTCGCCGAGCTTGCCTCTCTGGTTCGCTCCGGGTCCGGCGGCTGGTAGGGCTCTGCTTAATGTCGCGGTCCGGTTTCTTGGTCCAACTCGGGTGACCGATTCTGTCCTATCCACGGGACGGGCGGTCCAGCCGGGGGTTTCTTTGGTGTGGTTGCAGGCTTCGCAGAGTCCGGCGCCGTTGACTGTTGTGGTTTCCCCGCCGCGGTACCCACGGGACGATATGGTCCAGGTGTCGGATGGGTGCGTCGCAATAGGGGGTGCGGCAGGTGTTGTCGCGGATTTCGATGAACCGGCGCAGGCCCGTGGGGAATAGCCGGGCCCGGGAGTCCATGCCGGTCAGTTCGCCGGTGGTGGGAGCGGTGTAGAGCCGCCGGAGCCAGGTTGTGAATTCTGGATTGTCGCCTTTGCCGGCCACGAGTTTCCTGGCCCACCCGGCCGGGACGATCCCGTAGCCGGCGAGCCGGGCCGGTTCGTTGTCCCCGGCCAGGAGGGTCCGGTCGGTCATAACGAGTTGGACTTCGATGCCGGTGATCCCGCCAGAGGTCCCGGTGACCCGTTCGACCAAAGCATCCGCCATCAACTGGCCTCGGGATCTGGTGTCTCCGGTGGCGCGGGCGGTGTCGGCGTGCCGGGTCAGGGCGGCGGAGGCGGCCACTCCTGCGGCGACGGGGAGCAGAGCGGTGAGGTAGCACATGGTGTCCGGGGCCGGTCGGAGACTGACACTGCGTTCGGTTTCGGCGTGGGCTGCCCGTTG
>NZ_JBFBKP010000074.1:0-20402 GCF_040702285.1 Arthrobacter sp. NPDC080086 | reverse complement strand
GACCGCCGGCTGGGTGGTCAACCGGCTGGGCACGGCCAACACCATCCGGGCCGCCGGGCTGCTCGCGGCCGTCGCCGGCGCCGGCATCGCCATCTCCCTGAACGCCGTCTCGATCCCCGGGACCGCCGTCTCGCTGTTCTTCTTCGGGATCGGGATCGGGCTCTGGGACGTCTCGCAGAACATCGAGGGCGCCGACGTCGAACACCAACTGGGCCGCACCATCATGCCGCAGTTCCACGCCGCGTTCAGCGGCGGGGCCTTCGTGGGTGCCCTGATCGGCGCCGGGCTCTCCCAGCTGGGCATCGGCCTGCCCATCCACCTGCTGGTCATCGCCGCCGTCGTGGTCGTCGCGGCGCTGACGGCGCCCCGCTACTTCCTCCCGCACGCGGCGGAAGCGGACGGGGCGCACGACGCTGACGCCGGGGCACCCCGCGCCGGCTCGGCCTGGCGGGAGGGCCGCACGGTGCTGATCGGCGTCGTCGTCCTCGGTGCCACCCTGACTGAGGGCGCCGGCAACGACTGGATCGCCAAGGCGGCCGTCGACGGCCTGGGCGCCCCGCAATCGACGGGGGCGCTGCTGTTTGCCGTCTTCGTCCTCGCCATGACCGCCATGCGCCTGTTCGGCGGCCGGCTGATCGACGGCTACGGCCGGGTGCCGGTGCTGCGCGCCAGCATGGGCGCCGCGGCCGCGGGACTTGCCCTGTTCGTCTTCGCCGGCAACCTCTGGGTGGCGGCCGGGGGCGCGGCACTCTGGGGCGTGGGGGCCGCCCTGGCCTTCCCGATGGGGATGTCCGCCGCGGCGGACGACCCGCGCCGCGCCGCCGTCCGGGTCTCCGTGGTGTCCACGCTGGGCTACGTCGCGTTCCTCGCCGGGCCTCCGCTGCTCGGCTACCTGGGCGACCTGACCGGCATCAGGCTGGCCCTGCTGGCCATCGGGGCGCCCATCCTGCTGGCGCTGCTGCTGGCGGGCGCCGCGAAGCCGCTCCGCGCCGGGTAGGGCACGCCGCCGCCGGGCCGGCAGTAAGGTGGGCAGATGCGAAGCATGCTGGCCAAAACCCCGCGCCACTTTGAGAAGCTGGACCGCCGGCTGGTGCGGAAGGTCTCGCGGCTCCCCCACGGCAGCCACGACGACTTCTTCCGGAACCTCTCCGCCGCCGCCAACCACGGCAAGCTCTGGATCGGGATCGCCGCCGGACTGGCCCTGGTTCCCGGCAAGACCCGCCGGGCCGCCCTGCACGGACTGCTGGCCCAGGGCGTGGCGTCCGCGGTGACGAACGTGGTCTTCAAGTCGCTGCTGCCCCGCCAGCGGCCCCTGCCCGAACACCTGCCGACCTTCCGGTTCGTGAATCCGCAGCCCACCAGCTCCTCCATGCCGTCGGGGCATTCGGCCTCCGCCGTGGCCTTCGCCGTGGGGGTGGGCCTGGTCCGGCCGGCCCTGGGCGCCGCCCTGGCCCCGGTCGCCGCGGGGGTGGCCTATTCGCGGGTGCACACCGGGGCGCACTGGCCCTCGGACGTCTTCTTCGGCTCCGCGATCGGCGCCGGAGCGGCCCTCGTGACCCGGCGCTGGTGGCCGGTCCGGCCGCCGTTTCCCGCCGTCCGACGCACCCCCGTGGAGGCCAACCGGCTGCCCGACGGCGAGGGGCTCGGCATCGCCGTGAACACCTTGGGAGGCTCCTACGCCGACCAGACCGCCGCCGCCCTCCAGCAAGTATTCCCCAAGGCGTATATCAAGGAAATCCAGGCCGGCGAGGACGTCGACGCCGAAATCCAGGCGGTGGCCCGGCGGGAGGGGATCAAGGCCCTCGGCGTCTGGGGCGGGGACGGCACCGTCGGCACCGCCGCGGCCGCCGCCGTCGAATACTCCCTGCCGCTGCTGGTCCTGCCCGGCGGCACCCTGAACCACTTCGCCCGCGACGCCGGCACCCCCACCCTCCAGGCCGCCGTCGACGCCGCGACCCGGGGCGAGGCCGCCCGCGCCGACATCGGCCACGTCGCGGTGGAACGCGGCCTCCCGGACGACCCGGTCCGGCAGCACCTGACCATGCTCAACACCGCCAGCATCGGGCTCTATCCCAACCTGGTCCGGCGCCGCGAACAGCTCCAGCCCGCCCTCGGCAAGCCGCTGGCCGGCGTCGTGGCGATGTTCCGGACCTTCGCCGCCGGAACGCCCAGCACCCTGGTGGTGGACGGGGTGCGGCACAAGCTCTGGATCCTGTACGTGGGCCGCGGCCGCTACTACCCGCGCGATCACGCCCCGCTGGTCCGCCCGGTGCTCGACGACGGCGTCCTGGACCTCCGGATGATCACCGCGGACGAGTCCTTTGCCCGGCTCCGCCTGCTCTGGGCGGTGCTGACCGGGACGGTCGCGACCTCCGGCATCACGCACCTGCGCGAGGCCACCCGGATCCGGGTGGAACCCGCCGGACCCACCATGGTGCTGGCCGTCGACGGGGAGGTCATGCCCGGGGTCCGGGCCGTGGAGTTCTCGGTCCAGGCCGGCGGCCTGGTCTATTACACGCCGCGGGACCAGGACTGACGGGGGTCCCGGCACCCGTGCCGGGACCCTGAGTCGACCCTGAAACATCCCTTAAACCGTTGCCAAACCGGTCCGGTTGGCGGAAGGCATGGGTAGCGTGGGGACCACACAGCCACCGCTACGCAAAGGACCGCTTCCATGATCGAGGCCAGAGGCCTGACGAAGGTCTACGGCGACAAAACCGCCGTCGCCGGAGTTGATTTCACCGTCCAGCCGGGACGGGTCACCGGCTTCCTGGGCCCCAACGGGGCCGGGAAGTCGACCACCATGAGGATGATCATGGGACTGGACCGACCGACGTCGGGCACCGTGACCGTCGACGGCGTCCCGTACGCCCGGCACGCCGCGCCGCTGCGCGACGTCGGCGCCCTGCTCGACGCCAAGGCCGTCCACACCAGCCGGTCCGCCTACAACCACCTGCTCGCCATGGCCGCCACCCACGGCATCCCCAAGCAGCGGGTCCGGGACGTCATCGAGATGACCGGCCTCGGCGAGGTGGCGCGCAAGAAGGTGGGCGGCTTCTCCCTCGGCATGGGCCAGCGGCTCGGCATCGCCGCCGCCCTGCTGGGCGACCCGCGTACCGTCATCCTCGACGAGCCGGTCAACGGCCTCGACCCCGAGGGCGTGGTCTGGGTCCGCAATCTGGTCAAATACCTGGCCTCCGAGGGCCGCACGGTGTTCCTTTCCAGCCACCTGATGAGCGAAATGGCCGTCACCGCGGACCACCTGATCGTCATCGGCCGCGGCCGGATCATTGCCGACGCGCCGATCCAGGACATCATCACGGGCAAGGACCGGGGCAGGGTGCGGGTCCGCACCGACCAGGCCGCCGAACTGACGCGCCTGCTCACCGCCGACGGCGCCACCGTGGACGGCCAGGAGAACGAACTGCTCGAAGTCACCGGCCTGGAGCCGCGCCGGATCGCCCGGACCGCGCTGGAGCACGGCGTCATGATCTACGAACTCACCCCGCTCCGCGCCAGCCTCGAGGAGGCCTACATGGAGCTGACCAAGGACGAGGTCGAATACCACTCGCTGATCACCACGGGCGACACCGCCCCCGCCCAGGCCGGAGGCAACTGAACCATGAGCTCCACCACCATCGACCCCACGCCCTCCCGCCGCGAACCCGGCGACCCGGCCCACGCTGCCGGCGGCAGCGGACGCCCCGCCGGCCTCAGCACCGGACCCGGCCCCAGCTTCCCGCGGGTCCTCAACGCCGAATTCATCAAGTTCCGCTCCCTGCTCTCGACCGTGATCCTGCTGGTCGCCACCGCCGCGGTCATCGTGGGCATCGGCGCCCTCGCGTCCTGGGGCATCGGCCAGGCCCTCCAGTCCTCCGGCGCCGATCCCCAGCGCTCCGCCGCACTGGCCGCCCAGGGTGACATCGCGGCGTCGGCCCCGGGTGCCGGGATCTCCTTCGCCCAGTTGATCCTCGGTTCCCTGGCGGTCCTGATCATCAGCTCGGAGTTCACCACCGGCATGGCGCGCTCCACGTTCACGGCCGTACCGCGCCGCATCCCGGCCTTCGTGGCCAAGCTGATCGTCGTGGCGGTCTCCGCGTTTGTTGTCACCGCGGTGTCGCTGTACATCTCCGGCCTCGTGGCGGTGCCGATCTTCGAGCAGTACGGCCACACCCTGGATGTCTCCAGTGACCACTACTGGCGCACCCTGCTGATCAACAGCGCCTACGTGGCAGCCGTCGCCGCCATCGGCCTGGCGCTGGGGGCCCTGCTGCGCAACTCGGCCGGTGGCATCATGGCCCTGGTGGGATTGTTCTTCGTGCTGCCGATCGCCCTGCAGATCATCCAGGGTGACGTGGTCAAGGAACTGCGCAAGTACACCCCGGACAGCACCCTGACCCCGATGACCGCGTCCCAGCACTTCCCGGACACCCTCGAGGCGTGGCAGGCCGCGCTGGTGCTCGGCGCCTGGGTGGTCATCCCGCTGTTCCTGGCTGGCTTCCTGCTGAAGAAGCGCGACGTCTAAACCTGAGCTACCCGCCGGTGCCCCGCCAGGGGTACCCGCGGGTAGCTCAGATGCGGGGCCAGGCAGAGCCTGAAGCAGTGGTTTCAGGCACATTTCAAAGTTGACTGGGAGGCAACAGGCTTTGACCGCCGGGCCCCCGGGCTGGAACCGCGCCCGAAATCACGCACCGTAATCTGTGGGATTGCACAGGACACCGCCTTCCGCCGCCGGTCTACTGTGAAACGACCTTGTGGTCCGCAGCACACGCCCCCCGGCCCCTGAGCCCGGCGTGCGGCCCGGACCTAGACCACCCACAAAGGACGGCGCTTCATGCAGGCTGACCAGCAACTCTCCAAGTCCCTCAAACCCCGGCACCTCTCGATGATCGCCATCGCCGGCGTCATCGGCGCCGGGCTCTTCGTCGGCTCCGGCGCCGCCATCCAGCAGGCCGGCCCGGGCATCCTGGTCGCCTACCTGGCCGCCGGCCTCGTCGTCATCCTCGTCATGCGGATGCTTGGCGAAATGGCCGCGGCGAACCCGGAAACCGGTTCCTTCTCCACCTACGCTGACAAGGCCCTGGGCCGCTGGGCCGGGTTCAGCATCGGCTGGCTCTACGCATGGTTCTGGATCATCGTCCTCGGCATCGAGGCCACGGCCGGCGCCGCGATCATGCACCGCTGGGTGCCCGGCATCGACCAGTGGGTCTGGGCCCTGGCCCTGATGATCCTGCTGACCCTGACCAACCTCGGCTCGGTGAAGTCCTACGGTGAGTTCGAATTCTGGTTCGCCTCCATCAAGGTCGCCGCGATCGTCCTCTTCCTGCTCTTCGGCGTCGCCGCCATCCTCGGCCTGATCCCCGGCGTCCCCGCCCCGGGCCTGGACAACCTGGTCAACAAGGGCGGCTTCATGCCCAACGGACCGGGCGCCGTCCTGGCCGGCATCCTGGTGGTCGTCTTCTCCTTCTTCGGCGCCGAAATCGCGACGATCGCCGCCGGCGAATCCGAGAACCCCGTCGACGCCGTCAAGAAGGCCGTGAAGTCCACGGTGTGGCGCATCCTGGTCTTCTACATCGGCTCCATCGCCATCGTCGTGACCCTGCTGCCCTGGAACAGCGCCTCCGTGGCCAAGAGCCCGTACGTCGCAGTGATCGAACTCTTCGGCATCCCCGGCGCCGGCACCATCATGGACATCGTGGTGCTCACCTCGGTCCTGTCCTGCCTCAACTCCGGCCTCTACACCGCCAGCCGGATGCTCTTCTCCCTCTCCCGCCGCGGTGACGCCCCCAAGTCCTGGATGCGGATCTCCAAGCGCGGCGTCCCGGCCGGCGCCGTGCTGGCCTCCACCGTGGTCGGCTTCATCACCGTGGGCCTGAACTACATCGCCCCGGACACCGTGTTCCTCTTCCTGGTCAACACCTCCGGCGCGATCGCCCTGTTCGTCTGGCTCGTCATCGCCGTCTCGCAGCTGATCCTGCGCCGCCGGATGGGCGCCGCCGCCAGCGAACTGCAGCTGAAGATGTGGCTCTTCCCGTACCTGACCTGGGCCGCGATCATCAGCATCGTGGCGCTGCTGATCGGGATGGTGATCCTGGACAGCACCCGCGAATCGCTGCTGCTCTCGCTGGCCCTCGCCGCCGTCGTCGTCGGTATTGGGCTCTTCCGCTACCGCGGCCGGGGCCACGCCCCCGCGGGTGACGCCACCGCCCGAAACGCCGCCGAGGTCACCGACGCCGAGCCCGCCGTCACCGGCCCGGCCAAGTAAATCCCGCCGTTCGCCCCCCGCCGCCACGTCTCCGCGTGCCGGCGGGGGAGGAACGGGCTCCGGTTAGACTCGGAGCCATGTCTTCCACCGCAGCAGAGCACATCCAGGACCTCGGCGCGTACGTCAGCGCCTCCCCGTCGAGCTTCCACGCCGTCCACGAGGCCGCCCGCCGCCTGGATGAGGCCGGGTTCACCGCCCTCGACGAACTGCAGCCCTGGCCCACCGCCGCGGATTCCGACGCCGGCACCGGCCGGTTCTACATGCTGCGCGACGGCGCCCTGATCGCCTGGGTAGTCCCGGAAGGGGCTGGCCCCGTCACCGGCTTCAACATCCTCGGCGCCCACACCGACTCGCCGTCCTTCAAGCTCAAGCCCAAGCCCAGCACCGGCAAGTTCGGCTGGCTCCAGGCCGGCGTCGAGGTCTACGGCGGCCCGCTGCTGAACTCCTGGCTGGACCGGGAACTGCAGCTCGCCGGCCGCCTGGTGATGCTCGACGGCACCGAACACCTCACCGCCACCGGACCGCTGCTGCGCTTCCCCCAGCTCGCCATCCACCTGGACCGCGCCGTCAACGACGGTCTCGCCCTGGACAAGCAGCAGCACATGAACCCGGTTTACGGCCTCGGTGACCCGGCAGATTCCGACCTCCTGGCCCTCCTCGCGGACCGGGTCGAAGGCGCCACGGTGGACCCCGCAAAGATCGGCGGCTACGACGTCGTCATCGCCGACACCCAGCCCCCCGCCGTCTTCGGCGCCCGCGGCGAATTCTTCGCCTCCGGCCGCCTCGACAACCTCTCCGCCACGCACGCCGGCCTCACCGCCCTGATCGCCCACGCCGCGGGGCCCGTCCCGGCGGACGGACCGATCGCCGTCCTCGCCGCCTTCGACCACGAGGAGATCGGCTCCGCCTCCCGCTCCGGCGCCTGCGGCCCGGTCCTCGAGGACGTCCTGGTCCGCATCTCCGACGGCCTCGGCGCCACCGCAAGCCAGCGCCGGCAGGCCTTCGCCGCGTCCTTCTGCGTCTCCGCCGACGCCGGCCACGCCGTGCACCCGAACTACCCCGAACGGCACGATCCGGCCAACCGGCCGGTCCTCAACGGCGGACCGCTGCTGAAGATCAACGCCAACCAGCGCTACGCCACCGACGCCACCGGAGCGGCCCTCTGGGCTTGGCTCTGCGCCGAATCCGGCGTCCCGTACCAGGAATTCGTCTCCAACAACGTGATGCCGTGCGGCTCCACGATCGGGCCGCTGACCGCCACCCGCCTGGGCATCCGCACCGTCGACGTCGGCGTCCCGCTGCTCTCGATGCACTCCGCGCGTGAACTTTGCGGCGTCGAGGACCCGCACCGCCTGGCCACGGTTACGGGCGCCTTCTTCCGCACCCCCGCCGGTCAGGCCGGCTAGGAACTGGCGAGGCCGATCACCACGTTGATGGTGGCGGCGAGGATCACGGTGCCGAAGAGGTAGGAGAGCAGGCTGTGCTTGAGGGCCTCGGCCCGGATGGCGTGGTTCTTCAACGCGGTGTCCGAGACCTGGTAGGTCATGCCCAGGCTGGTGGCGAGGTAGGCGAAGTCCGTGTACTGGGGCGGCTCCGGCTGGTTGAAGTCGATGCCGCCCACTGCGGCCCCCGCCCTGGCAGAGGTGCTGAAGTACAGGGCGGCGTAGCGCAGGGTGAAGAGCGTCTGCACGAGCATCCAGGACAGCGCCGTGGAGGCCAGGGCCAGCAGCCCGCCGGCCAGCCGGAATCCGCCGCTGCCGCTGTGCGAATCGATGACGACGGCGGCAACCGCCGCGAGGCTCGCCAGATTGGCGGCGAGGATCATCAGGTCCGTCACCCGGTGCGAGGGGTCCTCCGAGGTGGCATGGGCCCGCGTCCCCGCCGCATCCAGGCGCCCGATCACGATCCACACCCAGGCGACATAGACGAAGGCCGCGACGCTCCAGCCCACCGCCGGAGCCTCAACCCACCGGCCGCCGAGGCCGGCGGCCACGCCGGACACCAGTCCGGCGGCGAGCATGACGATGAAACGGAGCCGGCTGCGGCGGACAGGGAAGCCGGAGGACTGCGGAGCGGTGGCCGGGGTCATGAGCAGATCATGGCACAGGGACCTTGGCCGGAAGTTATCCACACCGCCGCCGGCCCGCTTTCCCGTTGCCCTGCCCGGGATTACGGTGGGTGCAGAGTCGCCGAAAACACCCCGGATGCACTAAGCTATTGAAGTCTGTGCTGCGTCACGCCCCGTTCCGGGTGCGCGGCCGTGCAGTCACCGCAAATGAACCTCCTGTTACGGAAATGCCGTAACCGCTTAGCCCAAAGGAGGTGGGTTCACATATGCGTCCTTACGAATTGATGGTAATCATCGACCCCGAGGTCGAAGAGCGTACCGTTGAGCCGTCGCTTCAGAAGTTCCTGAATGTCATCACCAACGATGGTGGAACCATCGAAAAGGTTGACATCTGGGGCCGTCGTCGACTGGCTTACGAAATCCAGAAGAAGTCCGAAGGTATCTACGCCGTGGTGAACTTCACCGCTGAGCCGGCTACCGCCAAGGAACTTGACCGCCAGCTGAGTCTCAACGAGACCATCATGCGCACCAAGATCATCCGCCCCGAAGAGCAGAAGGTTGTTGCTGAGTAATTCAGCTCCACCCTCAATCTTTAACCCCGTAGGAACGAACAAGGAGGCAGTAGATGGCAGGCGAGACCACTATTACGGTCATCGGTAATCTCACCAATGACCCCGAACTGAGGTTCACCCCGTCAGGTTCGGCAGTAGCGAACTTCACCATCGCTTCTACGCCCCGCACGTTCGACCGCCAGTCCAACGAGTGGAAGGACGGGGAAACCCTGTTCCTCCGCGCTTCGGTCTGGCGTGAAGCAGCCGAAAACGTCGCCGAGTCCCTGACCAAGGGCATGCGCGTGATCGTTTCCGGCCGCTTGAAGAGCCGTTCCTACGAAACCAAGGAAGGCGAGAAGCGCACCGTTATCGAACTGGAAGTCGACGAGATCGGCCCCAGCCTGCGCTACGCCAACGCCAAGGTCAACCGCACCCAGCGCTCCGGCGGGGGTGGCGCCGGAAACGGCGGCCAGGGTGGCTTCGGCGGCGGCAATAGCGGCGGTTTCGGTGGCAACTCTGGTGGAAACCAGGGCGGCAACTCGGGTGGAAACTGGGGCGGCGGCCAGCAGGCTGCGCAGGATGATCCGTGGGCAACGCCCGGGGTCAGCAATGCCGGCGGCTGGGGCAATGGCCCGGATTCCGAACCTCCTTTCTAAACACCATATAAAGGTCCGACGCCGGACCCGCACGGCCGCCTCAGGGCGGCCGCGAGAGAACGGCGGCGGATCACCACCATCCCGTGGATCAATATCCACGGGCTCCATCGAATAGGAGCTCCACGATGGCTAAGGCTGAACTCCGTAAGCCCAAACCAAAGTCCAACCCCTTGAAGGCCGCTGACATCACTGTCATCGACTACAAGGACGTAGCATTGCTGCGCAAGTTCATCTCCGACCGCGGCAAGATCCGCGCCCGTCGCGTCACCGGCGTCACGGTCCAGGAACAGCGCAAGATCGCACAGGCAATCAAGAACGCCCGCGAAGTTGCTCTGCTGCCTTACTCCGGCGCTGGCCGCGGCTAAGGAAGGGATTAACTAACATGGCAAAGCTCATTCTGACCCACGAAGTCACCGGTCTCGGTGCTGCTGGCGACGTTGTCGAGGTCAAGGACGGTTACGCCCGTAACTACCTGCTGCCCCGCAACTTCGCCCTGACCTGGTCCAAGGGTGGCGAGAAGCAGGTTGAGTCCATCAAGGCCGCCCGCGCCGCCCGCGAGCACGCTTCCCTGGAAGACGCTCAGAAGCAGGCTGCGGCTCTGCAGGCCAAGCCGGTCAAGCTCGTCGTCAAGGCCGGCGAAACCGGCCGCCTGTTCGGCACCGTCAAGCAGGGCGACGTCGCCGACGCCGTTGAGGCCGCTGGCCTCGGCCGCATCGACAAGCGCAAGGTTGAACTGCCGGCTCACATCAAGTCGACCGGTTCCTACCAGGCCAACGTCCGTCTCCACGACGACGTTTCCGCTGTGATCGAACTCGACGTCGTTTCAGGGAAGTAGTCATTACGACTGACTGACTGCACGACGGGGAGGCCCCCGCCTCCGGATCCCCTCAGGGAACCGGGAGCGGGGGCCTTCTGCGTTAACTCCCCGCAGAGGACCGGGCCGCACGCCCGGGACCGGCGGCGGTGATAGCCTGCGGCAGGTGACCGATAATCCTGCACCCCGGCTTCGCCCCTTCGCCCAGGTCGACGTTTTCTCCGCCGAACCCTACCGCGGGAATCCGCTGGCAGTGGTGCTCGACGGAGACGGCCTCGACGCCCAGGCCATGCAGAGATTCGCCAACTGGACCAATCTCTCGGAGACCACCTTCCTGCTGCCGCCCACGGATCCCCGTGCCGACTACCGGGTCCGGATCTTCACCGGCAGCGAGGAGTTTCCCTTCGCCGGCCACCCGACCCTGGGGTCTGCCCATGCCTGGCTCGAGGCGGGCGGCATCCCCCGGCGGGACGGGGAGCTGGTGCAGGAATGCGCCGCCGGTCTGGTGCGCGTGAGGCGCGACGGCGGCCGCCTGGCCTTCGCGGCACCACCGCTGACCCGCTCGGGGCCGGTGGCGGAGGCGGACCTGGGCCGCATCGCGGCCGGGTTGCGGTTGACCCGGCACGAACTCCTGGACGCGTCCTGGCTGGTCAACGGGCCGGAATGGATCGGTGTCCTGCTGGAATCCGCGGAGCAGGTGCTCGCCATCAGGCCCGACTATGCCGCGCTGGCCGGGCTGAAGGTCGGTGTGATCGGCCCCCACCCGGACGGATCGGAGCCGGGCTTCGAGGTCCGCACCTTTATCCCCGGAGACGCGGCCGCTGAAGACCCGGTCACGGGAAGTTTCAACGCCGGGGCGGCCCAGTGGCTGATCGGAACCGGCCGGGCGCCCAGCTCCTACCTGGCGGCGCAGGGGACGGTGCTGG
This sequence comes from Arthrobacter sp. NPDC080086, assembly GCF_040702285.1. Taxonomy (NCBI): domain Bacteria; kingdom Bacillati; phylum Actinomycetota; class Actinomycetes; order Micrococcales; family Micrococcaceae; genus Arthrobacter; species Arthrobacter sp. NPDC080086. Next base: position 9,122 of record NZ_JBFBKP010000074.1, on the reverse strand, counting down.
GCCGTGCCGGGCGCGTCCACATCGAGGCTGCCGGTGACGATATCTGGGTTGGCGGAAGCTCCGTGAGTTGCATCGAGGGATTCGTCCTCCTCTGAACGGCTCCTCTGAACGATTGGAGGCATGGGAAGCGGAGGGGAATAAAGCGCCACGGCACCGGCTTCTATAGGTAGATGCAAATGCATGTACCTCGATTTTAGGAGCGCACCGTGGAAACCCGCCGCATTACCGTCCTCTCCGCCGGACTCGGCGTCCCCTCCTCCAGCCGCCTGCTGGCCGACCAGCTGGCGGCCGCCGCCAAGGGCAGGCTGGAGCGCGAGGGCTACGCCGTCACTGTCGACGTGGTGGAACTGCGCGACCTGGCCGTGGACATCGCCAACAACTTCGTCACCGGGTACGCCGGCCCGCGGCTGGCGGAAGTGATCGCCGGCGTCGAGGCCTCTGAGGGCCTGATTGCCGTCACCCCGGTCTTCAGCGCCTCCTACAGCGGTCTGTTCAAGTCCTTCATCGACGTGCTGGACCCCAAGTCCCTCGACGGCAAGGCGGTGCTCCTGGGCGCCACCGGCGGCACGGACCGGCACCAGATGGTGCTGGACTACGCCATGCGGCCACTCTTCAGCTACCTCCGGACGCGTACGGCGGCCACCGGCGTCTTCGCCGGCCCCCAGGACTGGGGGACCGCGGGCGACGGCGGCTCGCCCCTCTCGTCACGGATCGAACGGGCCGCGGGGGAGTTCGCGGCCCTGCTTCAGGGTCCGCAGCCGGGCCGCCGGCAGGAACCCGCGGCGTCGCTGCCCTTCGAGCAGCTGCTGGCCGGCATCTCGGGCGGACACTAGGGAGCAGCGGCGCCCGGACCGGGTGTCAGCGCCGGGTGTCAGTCGTCCAGGAGGGCGATGAACTCCCGGGCCTCGTCGAGGGTGATATCCGAGTGGCGGCAGAGCGCCGCCGCGGCGCCCTCGACGTCGCCTTCGGCGGCCTGGCGGCGGATCCGGCCGTAGATCTCGTCGTTGAGCATGGTGCTGCTGACTTCCCGGGTGACCTCGCCCCTGCTGGCGATGGCACGGTAGCGGTAGGGGAAGTGCTGCGGCGCCTCGGAGTCCTCGGTCGGCGCGTCCGCCGGGGCGGCCTCCCGGAACGGCTGGGGATGGGCCGCCAGCGCCGCGACGGCGTCACGTGCGGCGCGCAGGCCCGTCCCGGTCGCCTCCCGGTAGGCCTGGATGGCGGCCACCGCCTGCCCGCGGGCAATGAGGGCGTAGACCCGGCGGTGCTGGTTCTGGTCCAGGCCCTGCGCGGCGGCACGGGCGGCCTCCGAAGAGGACGGGGCGCCGGTGGGGCCCGAATCCACCCCGGCGTTCCGCCGCCGGCCCAGCGCCCGCGCCACGAGAATGACGACGACGGCGGCGAGCACCAGGATGGCAAGGGGGATGAGCAGGGCTTCCATACGTTCTGGACCAATCCTTGGGGGTGCGGGTGCGGGTTTTGATGCGGGTGCGGGCCGGAGGCCGGTCGGGGCCGGACGGGCCGGCGGTTTGTAGACAGTCGCGGACCGTTATCCACAGCATATTCCGCCCGCCGTATGGCGGAACCCGGGATCGCGGGCGGAGCGGCGCGGAATCGGTGATATGCATCACAGAATAGGCATATGTGCGGAGTTTTCCGGCCGGAATGTGCTGCAGTTTCCCCAGCACAGCCGTCGCGGCTGTGGATGAAAGTTTTCCAAAATTCTTTTGCGTCCACAGCCTGAACGCAGTGTTTCCGCAGGTCAGAGGCGATGTATGAGCGAAACAATATTCTTTTCCACAGAACTTCCCACAGGCTGTGCACAAGCAGGGGGCGGTGCTCCACACCTTATCCACAGCCCCGGTGGACAACCGGGTTGGAGCCAGGCCCCCGGGGGGATAGCGTGGCGGGAGACCAGCGGCAGCCGGGCCCCACACCGCCATCCTGTCAGTGCCCGCTGATACACCTGACGCATGGGACGGAAGCCGCCGGCGGCGGCGCCCCACGGCACACAACGAAGGACGGCAGTTTTGTCAGTTACGCATCTGGACTCGATCGAGGGAACCCGGGGAGCAGAGGGCAGCCGCAAGCCGCCTCAGGACATTCCGGCCGAGCAGTCCGTGCTGGGCGGCATGATGCTCTCCAAGGATGCCATCGCCGACGTCGTCGAAATCCTGCGCGGCCAGGACTTCTACCGCCCGGCCCACGAGACCATCTATGAGGCCATCATCGACCTCTACGGCCGGGGCGAGCCCGCCGACGCCGTCACCGTCTCCGATGAACTGACCAAGCGCGGCGAAATCAACCGCATCGGCGGGCCCGCCTACCTGCACGAGCTGATCCAGACCGTTCCCACGGCCGCGAATGCCGGGTACTACGCGGAGATCGTGGCCGAACGCGCCGTGCTCCGCCGCCTGGTGAACGCCGGGACCAAGATCGTCCAGCTCGGCTACGGCCAGGACGGCGAGGTGGAGGACCTGGTCAACCAGGCCCAGGCCGAGGTCTACGCCGTGGCCGAGCGCCGTACCGCCGAGGACTACGTGGTCCTCAAGGACGTCATGGAATCCACGGTGGACGAGATCGAGGCCTCAGGCCACCGCGGCGAGGGCATGGTGGGCGTCCCCACCGGCTTCTACGAGCTCGATGAGCTGACGCACGGCCTGCACCCGGGCCAGATGATCGTCATCGCCGCGCGCCCCGCCGTCGGTAAGTCCACGTTTGCGCTGGACTTTGCCCGCTCGGCCGCGATCAAGAACAACCTCGCCACCGTCATGTTCTCCCTGGAAATGGGCCGGAACGAGATTGCCATGCGCCTGCTCTCCGCGGAAGCCACGATCGGCCTGCAGGACCTGCGCAAGGGCACCATCAAGGACGAACAGTGGTCCAAGATCGCCACCACGATGGGCCGGATGAATGACGCCCCGCTGTTCATCGACGACAGCCCCAACATGTCCCTGATGGAAATCCGCGCCAAGTGCCGCCGCCTGAAGCAGCAGCACGACCTCAAGCTGGTCATCCTCGACTACCTGCAGCTGATGAGCTCGGGCAAGAAGGTCGAATCCCGCCAGCAGGAAGTATCCGAGTTCTCCCGTGCCCTGAAGCTGCTGGCCAAGGAACTCCAGGTCCCGGTGATCGCCCTCTCGCAGCTGAACCGTGGCTCGGAACAGCGCCAGGACAAGCGGCCGATGGTCTCCGACCTGCGTGAATCCGGCTCCATCGAGCAGGACGCCGACATGGTCATCCTGCTGCACCGCGAAGACGTCTACGACAAAGAGTCCCCCCGCGCCGGCGAGGCGGACATCCTGATCGCCAAGCACCGTAACGGTCCCACCAAGGACATCGTGGTCGCCTTCCAGGGCCACTACTCCCGGTTCGCCAACATGGCCGGCGACGCCGGCGGCGGCGGGGGCTTCTAGGCCGGACCCGCCGGCCGGTCGGGGAGCAGGTGGTTGGGCAGCCGGTTCCCGGGGGCCCGGCCGCGGATCTCCAACAGCTCCCGGGCGTGGGCGTGCAGCCGCCGGTCCTCGTCCGAGGCCGGCACCCACTGCCGTACCGGGACCGAGGTGCCCGTCGCGTCCCGGGCCACCATCACGGTCAGGCAGTAGGTGGTCAGGTTCAGTTCGTGGCCCTTGGGGTCCCCGGAGCGGACGTGCACCGCGATGTGCATGCCCTTGGTGCCGGTGTACACCAGCCGCGCCTCGACCTCCACGAGGTGACCGATCAGCAGCGGACGGTAGAACCGCACCCCGCCGGAGAACACGGCCACCGTGTCCATCCCGCAGTACCGGGAGGCGCAGACGTAGGCCGCCTCGTCGATCCACTTCATCACGATGCCGCCGTGCACCTTGCCGCCCCAGTTCACGTCCGTGGGCGCGGCCATGAAGCGGAGCGTGACGCGTTCGGCCGTGCCGGCGTCGGTGTATTCCTGCCGGTTCATGGCCTCGACGATCTCCTCGCGGACCTTGATCCGCGCCAGCGCATGGTCCCGCTCCTCGATCTCCGCCGGGGTGGCGGGCTCGAACTGCGGCACCGGGACGGGTTTGCCGTCCGCGCCCACGGCCACGAAAATCACCAGGCACTGGCTGCGCATGGTGGCGGGGCCGCCCTTCGGATCGCCCGAGGACACCACGGTCCGGATGTGCATGGAGGACCGGCCGGTGTAGACGATCGTGGCCTCCACCTCCACCATGTCCCCGCTGTTGACCGGGTCCGCGAAGTGGATGTTGCCCACGTAGGCGGTCACGCAATAAGACTTCGCCCAGCCGACCGCCGCGGCATAGGCGGCTTTGTCCACCCATTCGAGGACCGTCCCGGCGTCCACGGATCCGCTGTGGCCGACGTCGGTGGGCGCGGCCAGGAAGCGGAGGGTGACGGCATTGTCGGGGGACTCATCCATGCCTGCGAGTGTACTGACGCGGCCGTGGGCGGACACAGGCGATATGACACATTCGCGCGCACCCGCGCCACACGGGACGGCTAGGGTGGAGCCGTGCCCGCGCAACCCACCACCACCACTACCGCCCGGCCCGACCAGCGCCGGGAGATCCTGCGCCTGGCCGTCCCGGCCTTCGGGGCGCTGATCGCCGAGCCGCTGTTCCTGCTCGCCGACTCCGCGATCGTGGGCCACCTCGGCGTCGCGGAACTGGCCGGCGTGGGCCTCGCCTCCGCCGTGCTGCACACCGCCGTCGGGCTCATGGTCTTCCTGGCCTACTCCACCACTCCCGCCGTCGCCCGCGCCGTCGGCCGCGGCGACCTGGGCCGTGCCCTGGCGTCCGGCCGCGATGGCCTCTGGCTGGCGCTGCTCCTTGGCGCAGCCCTGGCCGCCGCCGGCGCCCTCGCCGCCGGGCCGCTGCTGGACCTGATGGGGGCCCGGGGCGAGGTGCGCACCTTCGCCGTGGACTACCTTCGCTGGTCGATGCCCGGCCTGGTCGCCATGCTGCTGATCTTCGCCGGGACCGGGGTGCTCCGGGGGCTGCAGGACACCCGGACGCCGCTCGTGGTGGCCACCGCCGGGTTCGCCGTCAACATCGGCCTCAACGCGTTCCTGGTCTACGGGCTGGGGCTGTCCGTCACCGGGTCGGCGCTCGGCACCAGCATCGCCCAATGGGGCATGGCGCTGGTCTATGTGGTGATGGTGCAGCGTACCGCCCGCCGGCACGGGGTTCCGCTGCGGCCGGACTGGCGCGGCATCCGCGCCCTGACGCAGGTGGGGTCCTGGCTGATGCTGCGCACCCTCAGCCTGCGGGTCGCGATCCTCGCCACCGTGCTCGTGGCCACCGCCCAGGGCGCCGTGAACCTGGCCGCCCACCAGCTCGCGATGACCGTCTTCACCTTCCTCGCCTTCGCCCTCGACGCCCTCGCGATTGCCGCGCAGGCCCTGATCGGGAAGGAGCTGGGCGCCTCACACCCGGCGGCGGCCCGTGAGCTGACCCGGACCATGGTCCGCTGGGGCCTGGGCTTCGGCGTGCTGACGGGGGCGCTGCTGGCGGTGGCGGCTCCGTGGGCGGGCCTGCTGTTCACCGCCGACGACGGCGTGCGCTCCACCCTGGCGCTGGCGCTGTGGGTCCTCGCCGCGGGCCAGCCGCTGGCCGGCTACGTGTTCGTCCTGGACGGCGTGTTGATCGGCGCCGGGGACGCCAGGTACCTGGCGGTGGCCGGCGTCGTCAACCTGCTGGTGTACCTGCCGCTGCTGCTGGTGGTCCGGCTTTCCGGGGTCGCCGGGGGTGAGGGGCTGCTCTGGCTCTGGGCTGCGTTCTCCTTCGGCTACCTCGGCGCCCGGGCCGCGACCCTGGGGCTCCGGGCCCGGACGGACCGCTGGATGCGGCTGGGCGACGCCTGAGGCCCGCCAGCGCCTAAACTGGACGGGTGACTCTCCCCGCCACTCCGAGCCCCTCGACCGCCCCGACCGCCGCCCCGGACCTTTGGAAGCCGGTCCTGCTGCGCGCCGCCGTCGCCTTGGTCTTCGGCGCCGTCACCGTCTTCTGGGCGGCTCCGCCGGTCCCGGCGATGGGCTGGACCGCCGGACTCTACCTGCTGGCCACCGGGGTGGTGCTGCTCTGGGGCGCCCGCCGGACCGGCCTGGCCGCCGGCGGTCCGCACGCGCGTCTCCTGGCCGCCGCCGGTGCGATCCTGGCCGGCACCGGGGCCGCAGTGGCGCTGCTGCCCTCCAACCTGGTCTTCGGCGTCGTCGGCGCCCTGGGCCTGGCGCTGGCCGGCGCGGCCGAGCTGATCCTCGGGATCGCCACCCGCGGCCGGTCGGTGCTGGCCCGGGACTGGATCACCTCCGGCATCATCGGCCTCGGCACGGCCGTGGGGCTGCCGTTCTTCATCGACCTTGGCCCGCACGCCCTCCTCGGTGTGGCCGGCGGCGGCGCCATTATCGGCGGCGTGCTGTGGACGCTGGCCGGGCTGACCCTGCGGCACGATGCGCGGGGCGTTTCCGCCGAGGCCGTAAACTAGACAGGACAGGTTCTACCCGGCGTAGAACATTTGCGCGATCGCGACTGCCACGCCCCACGGCGCTGGCGGCAGGAGGAAAGCACCTTGGCACAGCAGAACCCAGGAGAACGCCGCACGATGCGGACTTCGGTGAAGGGACCGCTGATGTTCTCCGCCTTCTTCGCGGTGCTGGCCTTCTTCGCCGTCCTCATCTTCGCCTCCGGCGGCAGCGCCAAGGCCCCCCGCTTTGACCTGGCCTTCACCGGCGCCGGCATCGCCTTCATCGTCACCCTGGTGATCGCCGCGATGCTCTCCATGAGCTACAAGGAGAACGCCGAGCACCTCGGCAAGGGCTCCGGCGTGAACCTCAGCTCCCGCCGCCCGGCGTCCTCCCCCCAGCAGGCCCCGCAGCAGCAGGAAGAGTCCGACGGCGGCACCCCCGCCCACTAGGTTCGGCTCACTCAGTCCGGCTCCACTAGCCCCGGCCCCAGCTCACTAGCCGGTCCCCTCTCCGGCGGCGCAGGCAGTCCTCAGCCGCCCCCTAGGACGCGGCCTTCCGTGCCCGGTAAGCCGCCACGTGCGCCCGGTTGGCGCAGTTGCCGGTGTCGCAGTACCGCTTGGAGCGATTCCGGCTCAGGTCCAGCACGACGGCGTCGCAGTCGTCCGCGGCGCAGACCAGCATCCGGTCCATTTCCTTGCTGCGGATCACGTCCACCAGCGCCATCGCCGCCTCCGTGCTCATCCGGTCCGCCAAGGGCGCCTCCGGCGCGGTGGCGTGCAGGTGCCAGTCCCAGCCGTCGTGCTTGCTCAGCTGCGGTAGTGCCCGCGCCTCACGCAGCAGCCGGTTCACGGTGTCCACCGCTTCGGACTCCCCGGCCCGCCAGAGGGCGGTGAGTTCGGTTCGCAACCGCAGGACGCTCTCCAGTTCGGCCACGTCGCGGCTCCGGGCGCCGCTGAAGCCCTCAGCGCTGAGGAACCGGTCCAGGGCGGCCGGATCCGGGAGATGTTCCTCCCCGTTCGCCGCGGTATTGATCAGGTTGACGACGGACCGGAGCGCAATCTCCGTGTCAGGGGCAAAAATCATCTTGACTCCTTACGTTCGACGCACGTACTGTCATGACCATAACCCGACTTTACTCCTGACAGGAGGCAGACCCTTGCCTGCCGCTCGCCGCCCCGCCGGCTCTCCCACCAGCACCCCGCACGACGGGTCCATCCCCGGCAGCCCGGGCACCGTCGCCGGCACGCCAGGCACGCCCGCCGCCGGAACCGCCGCCGCCGGCATCCCGGCGCGGACCGGCGTCTCCTCGTTCCTCGCCTCGGGCCTGGGCGTGGCGCTGTTCTCCTCGGCGGTCTTCGGCCTGTCCGGATCCTTCGCCAAGTCCCTGTTGGAGACCGGCTGGAGCCCCGGCGCCGCGGTCACCGCGCGCCTGACCGGCGCCGCCCTGGTCCTCGCCGTCCCCGCGGCCCTCGCGCTGCGCGGACGCTGGCACCAGCTCCGGGACAACTGGCTCACCGTGGTGCTGTTCGGCGTGATCGGCGTGGCGGCTTGCCAGCTCTTCTACTTCAACGCCGTCGCCCGGCTCTCGGTCGGCGTCGCCCTCCTGCTCGAATACCTTGCCCCGGTGATGATCGTGCTCTGGCTCTGGGTGGCCAGTCGACGCCGGCCCCGGCCGCTGACCATCGGCGGGACGCTGCTCTCGCTGGCGGGGCTGGTGCTGGTCCTGGACCTCACGGGGGCGGTGCGGATCGACCTGGTCGGCGTGCTCTGGGGCGTGGCGGCCGCCGTCTGCCTGGCCATCTACTTCTTCATCACCGCCAAGGAAAACGACACCCTGCCGCCGATCGTCCTGGCCTCCGGCGGCCTGCTGACCGGCGCCGCCGTGATGTGGCTGGCCGCGGCGACGGGTCTGCTGCCCATGGCCGCCTCCACCGCGGACACCCGCCTGGGTCCCTGGGTGACGCCGTGGTGGGTCTCCCTCGGCGGCTTGGTCCTGCTGGCCACCGTGCTGGCCTACGTCTCCGGGATCGTGGCCGCCCGGGCCCTGGGCTCCAAGGTGGCGTCCTTCATCTCGCTGACCGAGGTGCTGTTCGCGGTGCTCTGGGCCTGGCTGCTGCTGGGCGAGCTTCCCGGGCCGGTGCAGCTGCTGGGCGGCGTGCTGATCGTGGGCGGGGTGCTGCTGGTCCGGCTGGACGAGTTGCGGACGGCCGCCGCGGTTTCGGCGCCGCTGGACCACGCGAACGACGTCGAACCCGTCCCCTAGGCAGGCCGGGCGGGGTCACAAAAGGCGGATTAACAGCAGCAGGTCCGGACGCGGTGCGTCCGGACCTGCTGCGCAGTGGGCGGGTTGTTTCCGTGGCCGCGTTTAGCGGGCGGAGGCGCTCTGCTGCTCGGTGGCGTTGCGGACCGCCTGCTGGCCGGCCTGCTGCAGCGCCTGGGACACCCGGGTCAGGGCCGCGACGTGCTCGCCGTTCCACTCGCTGCGGAACTTCTCCGCGTCCGGACCCATCCACTGCGTGCCGGCCAGGACCTTGGTCAGCATCGACTTCTGGTTATCGATTTCCTGCGACCCGGCCTGCAGCTTGGAACCGAGCGCCTTCAGCTGATCAACATCTGCACCCCAAATAGCCATGCGAAAAATCTCCTTAGATCGTCGGACCCGAACCTCTCGGCGTCCCCAGCGGCC
>NZ_JBFBKP010000073.1:0-20576 GCF_040702285.1 Arthrobacter sp. NPDC080086 | reverse complement strand
AGTGATGGCGACGGCCGGCATCTGCTGCATTAGGGGCGCGTTGATGTTCATGGCTGGGCTGACCGCGCTCGGCACCATGACTTCCTTGAGCAGCAGCTTGAGCACGTCGGCAATTGGCTGCAGCAGGCCCATCGGGCCCACGCGGTTCGGGCCCAGACGCACGTGCATCCAGCCGATGAGCTTGCGCTCCCACAGGATCAGGTAAGCCACGCACAACAGCAGCGGCAAGATGATGCAGACCGCGCGCACCAGCGTCCAGATCAGCGGCCACCAGCCACCAAACGTAGACGCGCCGAAAGAAGTAATCGACTCGATCATGTTGACCCTTACACCGTCGCCGCCAGCGCGGACGATTCAACCTTCTCAACGCTTACCGCACCAAACATCGCACCCAACTGAGCCGATGCTTCGGTCGCGGCCGGCACACGGATCACGCCAGATGCCAGCGATTTATCCAGCACTGCCGGCAGTACTACGCTGCCCTGCCCCTGCGTCACGCGAACGGCATCGCCGTTAGCCAGACCCAGTTGTGCGAACACATCAGCTGACAGGCTCGCCCGAACCGCTGCACGCGCAGCGGCAGTCAATTGCAGCGAACCCGCACGGCGCACGATCGGATCGGCGTGGTAGATGGGCACATCAGCCAGGCGTTCGATACCTGCAGCGGCTGCAACCGGAGCAGCGGTTTGCACGGTTGTCACATTCGACAGACGCTCGGCAACCGGCTTAGCCAGCACCTCATCACGCACAACCTCGGACGTGTCGTAATCGAAACCCGACACGTTCAGCAGGTTGCCCAGCACGCGCAGCACCTTCCAGGCCGGACGCGAATCGCCCAGGCTACGCACGACACCGCTGAAGCTCTGCGGCAGGCCTTCGCAGTTGACGAAGGTGCCCGAGGTTTCGGTGAACGGCGCTGTCGGCAACAGCACGTCTGCGTATTCGAGCGCAGCGCGCGAAGCGAACGGCGCCAGCACGACCACGGTGTCCGCCTGATCCAGCGCCGCGCGGGCTTGTGCCGGATTGGCGGAGTCAAACTCCGGCTCGGCGCCCAGCAGCACGTAAGCGCGGCGCGGCTGCGCCAGCATCGTTGCGGCATCCAGGCCGTTGCCTTGCGGCAGTGCGCCAGCAATGTAGCCGCCGACGGTGTTCGCGGCTTCCGTCAGGAAACCCAGCGTGGCGCCGGTCTGCTGCGCCACCCACTGAGCCAGCGCATGCAGTTGCGAGAATTGCGGATGTGCCACGGTAGCGTTGCCAAGGAACACAGCCTTGCGCTCGCCCGAAGCCAGGCTGCCGGCAATGCGCTTGGCAATGTCGCCGGCCTCGATACCGTCAGTACCAGCCGGCCGCGCGGCGTTGTTGGTAGCTGCAACCGCCACGGCCACTTCGGCCAGCAGCGACAGCCATTGCGACGGCGCGCCCAGCAGTTGCGTCGCCGGCATCAGCAGATCTTCGCCACCAGCGCCGATCACGTTCAGTTGCGCACCCTTCTTGCCGGCTTGGCGCAGACGCGCAGCCAGCAGCGGATGATCCTTGCGCAGGAAAGCGCCCACCACCAGCGTTCGCTGCAGCAGCGACACATCGGCGATCGGCATACCCAGCCACGGGGCACCCACCGGCTTGACTGAGAAATCTGACTGACGCAGGCGGAAATCGACGTTGTCGCTGCCGATGCCGCGCACCAGCTTTTGCAGCAGGAACAGTTCTTCCAGCGTGCTGTGCGGGCTCGCCAGCGCACCGATCTGCTCGGCGCCATGGTCACGCTTGATGTTGTTCAGGCCGTTGGCCACGTATTCGAGCGCCGTGGTCCAGTCCACCGCCTTCCACTGGCCGCCTTGCTTGAGCATCGGCTGGGTCAGTCGGTCGTCGCTGTTCAAACCTTCGTAGGCGAAGCGGTCCTTGTCGGACAGCCAGCATTCGTTGATGGCCTCGTTGTCCAGCGGTAGCACGCGCATCACGCGCTGATTCTTGGTCTGGACGATCACGTTCGCGCCCAGGCCATCGTGCGGTGACACCGACTTGCGGCGTGCCAGTTCCCACGTGCGAGCCGAGTAACGGAACGGCTTGCTGGTCAACGCACCGACCGGGCACAGGTCAATCATGTTGCCCGACAGCTCGGAGTCAACGGTCTGACCGACGAACGTCGTGATCTCGGAATGCTCACCGCGGTTGAGCATGCCCAGTTCCATCACGCCGGCAACTTCCTGGCCAAAGCGGACACAGCGCGTGCAGTGAATGCAGCGCGTCATCTCTTCCATGGAGATCAGCGGGCCCACGTTCTTGTGGAACACCACGCGCTTCTCTTCCTTGTAGCGCGATTCGGACTTGCCGTAACCGACGGCCAGATCCTGCAGCTGGCACTCGCCGCCCTGATCGCAGATCGGGCAATCCAACGGGTGGTTGATCAGCAGGAATTCCATCACGGACTTCTGCGCCTTCACCGCCTTCTCGGAGTTGGTGAAGACCTTCATGCCCGCAGTGACAGGCGTGGCGCAGGCCGGCAGTGCCTTGGGCGCCTTCTCGACCTCGACCAAGCACATCCGGCAGTTGGCCGCGACCGACAGTTTGCGGTGATAGCAGAAGTGAGGAATGTAGGTGCCCGTCTGGCGAGCCGCCTCCATCACCAGGCTGCCTTCGGCAACCTCGACCTTCTTGCCATCGATTTCGATTTCAACCATGTTCTGCCACGCTTAAATGTAGGTGGGCACCATGCACTGCTTGTGTTCGACGTGATACGCGAACTCATCCCAGTAGTGCTTGAGCATGCCGCGGACCGGCATCGCGGCGGCATCGCCGAGCGCGCAGATAGTCCGGCCCATGATGTTTTCAGCCACGTTGTTCAGCAGGTCCAGGTCTTCCTGGCGGCCCTTGCCGTGCTCGATACGATCGACCACGCGGTACAGCCAGCCGGTGCCTTCACGGCACGGCGTGCACTGGCCGCACGACTCTTCGAAATAGAAGTACGACAGACGCAGCAGCGACTTCACCATGCAGCGCGTCTCGTCCATCACGATCACGGCGCCCGAGCCCAGCATCGAGCCAGCCTTGGCGATCGAGTCGTAGTCCATGTCGGAGGCCATCATCAGGTCAGCCGGGACCACCGGCGCCGACGAACCACCCGGAATGACTGCCTTGAGCTTCTTGCCACCGCGCATGCCACCTGCCAACTCCAAGAGCTTGGAGAACGGCGTGCCCAGCGGGATTTCGTAGTTGCCCGGACGCTCCACGTCGCCGGACACCGAGAAGATCTTCGAGCCACCGTTGTTCGGCTTGCCCATCTTCAGGTAGTTATCCGGGCCAATCGCCAGCAGGAACGGCACCGCGGCAAACGTCTCGGTGTTGTTGATCGTGGTCGGCTTGCCGTACAGGCCAAAGCTGGCCGGGAATGGCGGCTTGAAGCGCGGCTGGCCTTTCTTGCCTTCCAGCGATTCGAGCAGCGCGGTTTCTTCGCCGCAGATGTACGCGCCATAGCCATGGTGCGCGTGCAGCTGGAAGTTGAAACCGGAGCCGAGGATGTTGTCACCCAGGAAACCGGCCGCACGCGCCTCTTCCAGCGCTTGCTCGAAAATCTTGTACTCGTTCCAGATCTCGCCGTGGATGTAGTTGTAGCCCACGGTGATGCCCATCGCGTAGCCGCCGATGGCCATGCCTTCGATCAGCGCGTGCGGGTTGTAGCGGATGATGTCGCGATCCTTGAACGTGCCTGGCTCGCCCTCGTCCGTGTTGCAAACCAGGTACTTCTGGCCCGGGAACTGACGCGGCATGAAGCTCCACTTCAGGCCGGTCGGGAAGCCCGCACCGCCACGGCCGCGGAGGCCCGAGGCCTTCACGTCGGCAATGACTTGTTCAGGAGAAATCTTTTCCGTCAGGATGCGCTTGAGCTGCTGGTAGCCACCGCGCTTGACGTAGTCTTCAAGGTGCCAGTTGTCGCCGTTCAGACCGGCGAGAATCAACGGCTGGATGTGTCGATCGTGCAGGGAGGTCATTTACTTGCCTGCTCCGTTGGACGCCTTCGCCTGCAGATCAGCGACCAGGGCGTCGAGCTTCTCGTTGCTCATGAAGCTGCACATGTTGGTGTTGTTGACGATCATGACCGGTGCATCACCGCACGCGCCCATGCACTCGCCTTCCTTCAGCGTGAAGTTGCCGTCGGGGGTCGTCTCGTTGAAACCGATGCCCAGCTTCTTCTTGAGATAGTCAGCCGCACGCTCGCCGCCCGACAAGGCGCACGGCAAATTCGTGCACACCGTCAGCTTAAAGCGCCCCACCGGCTTGGTGTCGTACATGTTGTAGAACGTCGCCACTTCCTCGACCCACACCGGCGGCATTTCGAGGTACTCGGCCACAAACTGCATGACTTCGGGCGAGACCCAGCCTTTCTCGCTCTGCGCGACCGCCAGCGCCGCCATCACGGCGGACTGCTTCTGGTCGGCGGGATATTTCGCGACCGCCCGGTCGATTTCCTTGAGAGCTTCTGCGGATAGCATGTTCGTTGCAATTGGTGCGGGACGCGGGGCGTATTGCCTGACTGCCTTACCCCGGCGTGCGTCCTCGTTTCACAGCCGCGCTTGCCAGCGCGTCAAACCGTTGTTTCCTGCGGGTTCAGCGGTCGATCTCGCCAAACACGATGTCTTGCGTGCCGATGATCGTCACGGCGTCGGCGATCATGTGGCCCTTCGCCATTTCATCGAGCGCGGCCAGATGGACGAAGCCCGGCGCACGAATCTTCAGACGGTACGGCTTGTTGGCGCCGTCCGAGATCGCGTAGATGCCGAACTCGCCCTTCGGATGCTCGACGGCGGCGTACGCCTCGCCTTCGGGCACGTGCATCCCTTCCGTGAAGAGCTTGAAGTGGTGAATCAGCTCTTCCATGTTGGTCTTCATGTCCACCCGCGACGGCGGCGCCACCTTGTGGTTATCGGTGATCACCGGACCCTGGTTCTTGCGCAGCCACTCGATGCACTGGCGGATGATGCGGTTACTCTGGCGCATTTCTTCCACGCGGACCAGATAACGGTCGTAGCAATCGCCGTTCACACCCACCGGAATATCGAAATCCATCCGGTCGTAGACTTCGTACGGCTGCTTCTTGCGCACGTCCCAAGCGATGCCCGAACCACGCAGCATGGCGCCGGAGAAACCCTTATTGAGCGCGCGCTCCGGGCTCACCACGCCGATACCAACCAGACGCTGCTTCCAGATCCGATTGTCGGTCAGCAGCGTTTCGTATTCGTCGACGTACTTCGGGAAGCGGTTGGTAAAGTCTTCGATGAAGTCCAGCAGCGAACCCGAACGCGTTTCGTTCAGGGCGGCCAGGGCCTTCTCGTTACGCACCTTGGATGCCTTGTATTGCGGCATCGTGTCGGGCAGGTCGCGATAGACGCCACCAGGACGGTAGTAGGCCGCATGCATACGCGCGCCCGACACCGCCTCATACATGTCGAACAGGTCTTCGCGCTCGCGGAAGGCGTACAGGAACACCGCCATCGCGCCCACGTCCAGCGCGTGCGAACCGATCCACATCAGGTGGTTCATGATCCGCGTGATCTCGTCGAACATGACGCGGATGTACTGCGCACGCAGCGGCACTTCGAGGCCCAGCAGGCGCTCGATGGCCATCACATAGGCGTGCTCGTTGACCATCATCGACACGTAATCGAGACGGTCCATGTAGGGCACGCTCTGAATCCAGGTCTTCTGCTCGGCGAGCTTCTCGGTCGCGCGATGCAGCAGTCCGATGTGCGGGTCAGCACGTTGAATGACTTCGCCGTCCAGCTCGAGCACCAGGCGCAGCACGCCGTGTGCGGCCGGGTGTTGCGGGCCGAAGTTCAGGGTGTAGTTCTTGATATCTGCCATGATCGGGCGCCCTTCAGTGCTTCAGACCACCGTATTGGTCCTCGCGGATCACACGCGGCGTAATCTCGCGCGGTTCGATGGTCACCGGCTGGTAGACCACGCGACGCTGCACCGGGTCATAACGCATTTCAACGTAGCCCGAGACAGGGAAATCTTTGCGGAACGGATGGCCGATGAAGCCATAGTCGGTCAGGATGCGGCGCAGATCCGGGTGACCTTCGAACACCAAGCCGTACAGGTCGAACGCCTCACGCTCGAACCAGTCGGCGGAATTCCAGATCGTGGTCACAGACGACACCACCGGCAGATCATCGTCCGGCGCGAACACGCGCACACGTACGCGCCAGTTGTTCGTGATCGACAGCAGATGGGACACCGCGGCAAAACGCGGACCGTTCCAGGCGCCGTCGCCGTAGTCAGCGTAGTCGACACCGCACAGGTCCATCAGCTGTTCGAACTTCAGGGATGCGTCGTCGCGCAGCGTGCGCATGACGTCGAGATAGTCGGCAGCCTTCACCACGAGGGTGAGTTCACCAACCGACTCGATCAGGCTTTGAACACGATTGCCGAGCGCCTTTTCCAGCGCGGCTTTCAGGGTGGCAAGCTTGTCGGTCATATCAGGCCTTGCGCGCGATGGTGTTGGTTCGGCGGATCTTGGCCTGCAGCTGGATGATGCCGTAGATCAGCGCTTCAGCCGTCGGCGGGCAGCCCGGCACGTACACGTCGACCGGCACGATGCGATCGCAGCCGCGCACGACAGAGTACGAGTAGTGGTAGTAGCCGCCGCCGTTGGCGCACGAGCCCATCGAGATGACCCAGCGCGGCTCGGCCATCTGGTCGTACACCTTGCGCAGCGCAGGTGCCATCTTGTTGCACAGCGTGCCGGCCACGATCATCACGTCGGACTGACGCGGCGACGGGCGGAACACCACGCCGAAGCGGTCCAGGTCATAACGCGACGCGCCGGCGTGCATCATTTCCACGGCACAGCAGGCCAAGCCGAACGTCATCGGCCAGAGCGACCCGGTACGGGTCCAGTTGATCAGCTTGTCAGCAGTCGTCGTGACAAAGCCTTCGTTGAGTACGCCTTCGATCGCCATTTCACATCACTCCCAATCGAGCGCGCCTTTTTTCCAGATGTAGACGAAGCCCACGAGAAACTCGAGCAAAAAGATGCCCATCGCAATGAACCCCGGCCAGCCAATGTCGCGCAACGCCACGCCCCACGGAAAGAGGAACGCGGTCTCCAGATCGAACAAGATGAACAGGATGGCGATGAGGTAATAGCGCACGTCGAACTTCATGCGCGCGTCTTCGAATGCTTCGAAGCCGCACTCGTACGGCGAGAGCTTGTCAGGATCGGGATTGTTCGGACCGAGGACTCGGCCGATAGCCATCAGGACGAGGCCAAGGCCCACACCGACGACGATGAACAGCAGAACGGGGAAATAGGCTTCGAGGTTCAAGGGACGCCCGCCTTTTTGAATGGTTGCAACAGCACTGCCCGCAGGCGGCGCCTTGTCGCCCCATCGAAGGCGCCGGGTCCGCAGCCTTACGACGCCTCGACTACACGTCGTCTTGCGGAGGGGCCTGCGCGGAACACTCCCGTTGAACAGACCCCGAAATTTGATTGGTGCCGACGGCGAGACTCGAACTCGCACAGCTTTCGCCACTACCCCCTCAAGATAGCGTGTCTACCAATTTCACCACGTCGGCTGGGGGAAGAAACTTTATCAGGAAGCCAGATCGAGCCAAGCGCCCTTACCGTTTCCCGTATTGTTTCAAGCCTCACATTCTACCGCAAAGCGAAGCTTTTGTTCAATGCACAAAGAAAAATCTTATGCTTCGCGACGCACCGAGGGCCCCACAGCAGTGCGCACACGACAATGACATCCAATTACTTCGGCACGGCCGGGCCGGAGGCCGCAGCAGGAGCAGCCGGCGCCGACGCTGCAGGCGCCGAAGCCGCAGGAGCCGTAGGCGCAACCGAACCCATCACACCAGCCGAAACGCTGCCCTTGTTCGTGCCGATGAGCGTAAGTGCCAGCGTTGCCACAAAGAACACGGTTGCCAGCACGGCCGTCGTGCGCGACAGGAAGTTAGCGGAACCCGTAGCGCCGAACAAGCTGCCCGATGCACCAGAGCCGAACGCCGCACCCACATCCGCCCCCTTACCGTGCTGCAACAGCACCAGGCCGATCACGCCAAGCGCGCTCAGAATTTGCGCCACCAGCAGCAGAGTCTTCAGAATTGCCATTTCGCTTCTCTCAATAATATGTTGCAGCGGCACACCTACGGCATGCCACAACGTCGACCGACCGCTTAAGCGCGACCGATCGCCAGGAAATCTTCGGCCTTCAGCGATGCGCCGCCGATCAGGCCGCCATCGATGTCCGCCATTGCAAACAACTCGGCCGCATTGTCCGGCTTCACACTGCCGCCGTACAGGATTGGCAGACGCTGCGCCACACCAGCATCACGGGCAGCAACGCGCGCGCGCAGGAAAGCATGCACCGCCTGTGCCTGTTCGCTGGTCGCGGTCTTGCCGGTGCCGATCGCCCAAACCGGCTCGTAGGCGACGACGATACGACCAAGCTGCTCGACCGACAGCGCTTCCAGCACGGCATCCAGCTGACGACCCACCACCTGCTCCGTCTCGCCAGCTTCGCGCTGTGAAAGCGTTTCGCCCACGCAGACGATCGGGGTGATGCCATGTTCGAGGGCACGCAGCGCCTTGGTCGCCACTTGCGCGTCAGTTTCGCCGTGGTATGTGCGGCGCTCGGAATGACCGACGATCGCGTAGCCGCAGCCGAACTCCGACAGCATCGACGCCGCCACTTCGCCGGTGAAGGCACCGCGCGTTTCGGCCGACACGTCTTGCGCGCCCCAGCCCACGACCGAACCTGTCAGCAGAGACTGGCACTGCGCCAGATACGGAAACGGCGCACATACCGCCAGCGTGGCGTTGGTTTTGCCCGCGGCCTTGATCTGCTCCAACAGCGCGGCGTTGGCGCTCAGACTGCCATGCAGCTTCCAGTTGCCCACCACCAGCTTCGGTCTTGCGTTCACGTTTTTGCCCGGTCGACTGTCAAATAAACCCGGCATTCTACCGTGGCGACAAAAACAGGGTCAATTTTGGCGTCTTGGGGTCAATCCCAAACCAACATGATCTTGCCGATGTGAGCGCTGGATTCCATCAGGGCGTGCGCCTGTGCGGCTTGCGCGGCCGGCATGACCTCGTGGATGACCGGCTTGATGCGACCCGATGCCAGCAACGGCCAGACCTTTTCGTACAGGTTCGCCGCGATGGCGGCCTTGAACGCAATCGGGCGCGGGCGTAGCGTCGAGCCTGTCAGCGTGATGCGGCGGCGCAGGATGTCTCCCAGCGGCACTTCAGCCTTGGCGCCACCCAGCAATGCGATTAGCACGATGCGGCCATCGTCGGCCGTGCAGGCAATCTCGCGCGCGACGTAGCTTCCGCCAACCATATCGAGCACCACATCGGCGCCGCGGCTTGTCTCGGCTTTGACGATCTCGACGAAGTCTTCGGTCTTGTAGTTGATGGCACGCGTGGCGCCCAGTTCAACGCAGGCGGCGCACTTGTCGGCGCTGCCCGCCGTGGCGAACACTCGGTGGCCCAGTGCGGATGCGATCTGGATGGCCGTCGTACCGATGCCGCTGGAGCCGCCCTGCACAAGTAGCGTTTCGTCGGCACCGTGTGCGCCCCGCCCCAGCAAGCCGCGATCAAATACGTTTGACCACACGGTGAAATAGTTCTCGGGCAATGCCGCCGCCTCGATGTCCGAAAGACCCACCGGCACTGGCAACACCTGCCCCAGCGGCGCGGTGCAGAACTCCGCATAGCCACCGCCCTGGACCAGCGCGCAAACGCGGTCGCCAGCCTTCAGACCATAACGGTTATCGGCGTGCGCCAGATCGCCACTGACGATTTCCCCCGCTACCTCCAGCCCCGGAATATCTGAAGCGCCGGGCGGTACGGGATAGTTGCCCGTGCGCTGGAACACATCCGGCCGATTCACGCCGGCCGCGCGCACGCGGATCAACACTTCGCCCGCCTTCGGCTCAGGCATCGGCCGCTCGCCGAGCTTCAGCACTTCGGGGCCACCGTACTCGGTAATTTCAATCGCTTTCATGGGAATCGGATCGAGTGAGGGTTACGACGCAACGCGCTTCGGTTCAACAAAATGCTGCGGGATGCCGCGCGAGGTTTCGCGCAGGATTTCCTGCTTGCCGTGGACGATGGCGTCGGCAATCTTGTTGATATGCAACTTGAGCCACATCTCGGTCGGCGAGCCGGCGCGGTAGTCAGCCGGGCCGAGCATGTCGACGCGGTCATCGGCACGCAAGTTGTCGGCCTGCTCGAACGAGCGCGGGCTTTCGGGGTTGTAGACCGCATACGTGCGCCCACCGCCCTTGCGCGCCACCGAAAACGCCGGAATATCGCTCGGGCCATCGGCCACGTAGATCATGTTGGCGAACGGCACGCGGCGCTCGTCTTCGGCAATCGACGAGTTCACATTGACTGCCTCGGGGTGCTTGTTGACGCCCTTGTTGATCTCGAACAGCGCACGCGTCTTGGTGGTGTTGTCGATCGCGTAGATGACTTCCGAGATGACCGGGAGGCCGCTCGCGTCAGGCGCCTCAAGGAATTCGCAGCCCCACACGCCATCGATGTATGGCGCGATAGGCGAACCTTTGATCATCTCGGTCAGCCCCGTGCTGACGATGTAGTGTTCAAGCTTGATGTCGAAGGCTTGGTAGGCGGCGTTGTCGCGCACCCACGCCTTGCTGCGCTCAAAGAAGTCCGTCACACCCGGGAAGAATTCGAGTTCCGCACCGAGTTCGCGCAACGCCGTGTTGTTAAGGCCGGCCATTCGCCCGTCGCGCACGTAGCGGAGCAGCACGTTCAAGTAGAACGTTTCGCGGTTGACCTTCTGGCCACGCGATTCGATTTCTTTTGAGCCCGCCTCGACCTCATCCCAGAAGCCCTGCTCGGCGATGTTGAAGCGCTCGAACAACGGCACTTGCATGTAACGCGGGATCAGTGTCTTGTCGAAATCCCAGACGACGGCGATGCGGTTTTGCTCGAAGAGGCGGCTCATGGTCGGCGGCAGATGGAGAACTCGCGACGCAGTGTAAACAAAAAAACGGCTGGACACTGTCCAGCCGTTTTTCATTGCGAGAACCGCTCGCTTACTGCTGTTGTTGCTGCTGCTGTTGCGAGGCAGCGTCGCCAGCGCCCGGCGCTTGCGGTGCAGCGGCCGGCACGTCGCCTTCCTCAGCCTTCGCGGCCTTGATCGACAGACGCATGCGGCCCTTCTCGTCGGTGCTCAGCAGCTTCACGCGCACGGCCTGGCCTTCCTTCACGTAGTCGGAGACTTGGTTCACGCGCTCGTTGGCGATTTCCGAGATGTGCAGCAGACCGTCCTTGCCCGGCAGGATGTTCACGATCGCGCCGAAGTCCAGCAGCTTGAGCACGGTACCGTTGTAGATCTTGCCCACTTCGGCTTCTGCCGTGATGCCTTCGATGCGGCGCTTGGCTTCGGCCATGCCTTCCGACGAAGTCGACGCGATGGTGATCGTGCCGTCTTCCTGGATGTCGATCGTGCAGCCGGTTTCCTTGGTCAGCGCCTGGATGGTCGAACCACCCTTGCCGATCACGTCGCGGATCTTCTCCGGATTGATCTTGACGGTGATCATGCGCGGAGCGTGCTCCGACAACTCGGCACGTGCGCCGCCCATGGCAGCCTGCATCTTGCCCAGGATGTGCAGACGGCCTTCCTTGGCTTGCGCCAGTGCGACCTGCATGATTTCCTTGGTGATGCCCTGCACCTTGATGTCCATCTGCAGCGCGGTGATACCAGCGTCGGTACCCGCGACCTTGAAGTCCATGTCACCCAGGTGATCTTCGTCGCCCAGGATGTCGGTCAGCACGGCAAACTTGTTGCCTTCCAGGATCAGGCCCATGGCCACACCAGCCACGTGCGCCTTGATGGGCACGCCCGCATCCATCAGCGCCAGCGAGCCGCCGCACACCGAAGCCATCGACGACGAACCGTTCGACTCGGTGATTTCCGACACCAG
Source organism: Arthrobacter sp. NPDC080086 (assembly GCF_040702285.1). Taxonomy (NCBI): domain Bacteria; kingdom Bacillati; phylum Actinomycetota; class Actinomycetes; order Micrococcales; family Micrococcaceae; genus Arthrobacter; species Arthrobacter sp. NPDC080086. The sequence goes on along the minus strand of NZ_JBFBKP010000073.1, from coordinate 8,615 downwards.
ACGGATCGTGTAACCGAATTCGTCAGCGGGCGGCAGCACCGGGATCAGTGCGCGCTTGGCCAGACGGCCGTGGCCGATTTCACGACGCTTCGGGCTGCCCACGCGGCCGGTTTCGCCCGTGGCGAACGGCGGCATGTTGTAGTGGAGCATGAAGCGGTCACGGTACTCGCCTTGCAGCGCGTCGATGATCTGCTCGTCGCTCTTGGTGCCCAGAGCGGCCACCACCAGCGCTTGCGTTTCACCACGCGTGAACAGTGCCGAGCCGTGCGCACGCGGCAGCACCGACGAGCGGATCTCGATCGGGCGCACCGTGCGGGTGTCGCGGCCGTCGATACGCGGTTCGCCATTCAGGATCTGGCCGCGCACGATCTTCGATTCGAGCTCGAACAGAATGTTGTCGACTTCCACGCCATCGGCTTCCACGCCAGCTGCGGCCAGCTTCTCGGCGACCGACTTGCAGACTTCCTTCAGCTTCTGGCTGCGGGCCGACTTCTGACGCAGCTGGTAAGCGGCTTGCAGATCGGCCAGACCCAGTTCGGACACCTTGGCGACCAGCGCTTCGTTCTTCGGTGCGGCTTGCCAGTCCCATTCAGGCTTGCCGCCTTCGCGCACCAGGTCGTGGATCGCGTTGATAGCGATCTGCATCTGCTCGTGGCCGTACACCACGGCGCCCAGCATGATCTCTTCCGACAACTGCTGCGCTTCGGATTCGACCATCAGCACAGCACGCTCGGTACCGGCCACAACCAGGTCCAGCTCCGAATGCGCGAGTTGTGCGCGGTTCGGGTTCAGCAGGTACTGGCCATCCTTGTAACCCACGCGGGCAGCGCCCACCGGGCCGTTGAACGGCAGACCCGACACGGCCAGCGCAGCCGAAGCGGCCACCAGCGCGGGGATGTCAGCCGGCACTTCCGGATTGATCGACAGCACGTGCACGACGACCTGGACTTCGTTGTAGAAGCCTTCCGGGAACAGCGGACGCAGCGGACGATCGATCAGGCGCGAGGTCAGCGTTTCGTTTTCCGACGGACGGCCTTCACGCTTGAAGAAGCCACCCGGGATCTTGCCGGCAGCGTAGGTCTTCTCGAGGTAATCGACGGTCAGGGGGAAGAAATCCTGGCCCGGCTTGGCGTTCTTGGCGCCCACCACGGTGGCGAGCACGACGGTGTCTTCCATGTCGAGCAGCACGGCGCCGCTCGCTTGACGGGCGATCTCACCCGTTTCCATGCGGACCTTATGGCCGCCCCATTGGAATTCTTTGACGACCTTGTTGAACATGGTCATAGCATCTCCTGTTCGGTATTCGCGGCACGCTTCAATACGCTTCGCCGCGACAAACACGTTCCGGAAGACGGTACGGTTGCAGAGGTGTGTTTATGCCATTCCAGTGCAGCGCTGCGGCTCAACGTCGCGCTGGAATGACACAAGATTCTGCTTCCTGCCGCTCCCGGTCCTAACAATCGGCGACATCACCGACTGCCATCATTGCCGGTTGCCCGGCGCAGCCGCAAATGTGGCCGCCAAAAACAAAATGCCTGCATCAGCATGCTGACGCAGGCACTTGTTCATCACGCGCAGTGCGTGAGACCCACCATTACTTACGCAGACCCAGCTTGGCAACCAGCGCGGTGTAACGGTCAGCGTCCTTGCTCTTGAGGTAGTCCAGCAGACGACGACGACGGCTCACCATCTTGAGCAGGCCACGACGGCTGTGGTGATCCTTCATGTGCGCCTTGAAGTGCGGCTGCAGTTCGTTGATGCGGGCGGTCAGCAGTGCAACCTGCACTTCCGGGCTACCCGTGTCGTTGGCGCTGCGGCCGTTATCCTTGACGATGTCTTGCTTCTTGATGTCAGCGACGGACATTTTGATTCCTTTGACTTGCGGACACTGCAGCGCCAAAAGGCCGCCGCGGGTGCCGTGTTGAACAATGATCTTGCCGGCCATTCCGGACCCGGTTTGGACGGCAAGACCGCGATTATAGCCGAGAACCCCGCCCTGACGACAGTTCTGTGTCACGCGCGCTCAATAGCGCACCATCTTGCACGTCGTCGGCAACGCCGTTTGCGCTGCAGGGATCACTTTCAGCGTACGAAAACCATAGCCGGAACCCTCGATGTCGAACGGCACACCGGGCGTACCGGCACGTTCCATCTGCGTGACGATCAGCGGCTGGATAGCCTGGTGATCCTCGGCGCGCAATGTGATCCGATGAAACCCGTTATCGAGCGAAGCGTCTTCCAGCGCACGTGCGACGGCACCCGCCTCTGCGGTGCCGGCACGCTCGATGGCAGCGGCCAGCATGTCGATCATCATCTGGTCTCGCAGCAGCGGGTAGTCGTCGGCAGGCGACGGATAGCGCGCGCGGAAGGCCTTGTAGAACGCGTCGGACTTGGCGCCACCCAGGTTCGGATGCCACTCCGCCACCGCCACCACACGGCCCACGCCCGCCTCGCCCATCGCGCCCGGCGCACCCAGCGAGTTGCCGTAGAACGTGAAGAAGCGCGCCTTGAGCCCCGCATCGCGTGCCGCCTTGACTAACAGCGTCAGGTCATTGCCCCAGTTGCCGGTGATGACGGTGTCCGCACCCGACGCGGCAATGCGCGCCACGTACGGCGCGAAGTCCTTCACCTTGCCGATGGGATGCAGCACCTCACCGACGATGGTCACATCCGGCCGCTTCTCGCCCAATTGCTGGCGAGCGAGTTGCGCCACCTGGCGGCCGAAAGTGTAGTCCTGGCCGATCAGGTAAACCTTCTTGACGGCCTTGTCCGCGCGAATCACTTCCGTAAGCGCGTGCATGCGCATATCGGCTGACGCATCGAAGCGGAAATGCCAGAAGCTGCAGGCCTCGTTGGTCAACGCCGGGTCAACGGCGGCGTAGTTGAGGAACAGCACGCGCGCGTCCGAATGACGCTCGTTGTAGCGTGAAATCGATGTCGACAACGCCGCCGCAGCCGCTGAGCTGTTGCCCTGCAGGACAAAGCGCATGCCGGCATCAGTGGCAGCCTGCAGTTGCAGCAATGATTCATCGACCGTGTTCTTGTTGTCCAAGCGCACCAACGCAAGCGGATGGCGGCCATCGGGCAGCTTCACGCCACCGCGTGCGTTCACGCCTTCGATGGCGATGCGCAGATTGCGGCCCACCGCCTCCCCCGCATTGGCGAACGGGCCGGAGAGCCCCTCGATCAAGGCCAGCCGGATCGGCGCAGCTTCAGGCTGGGCACTTGCGGCGCCACACAACCCCACGGCCGCCAGCGCGGCCACGAACCAACGAAACACCATGGCAAATCTCCGTGAAGCGCGGATGGTAAAGCGGCTGCGCACGCCAACACAAGGCACACGCAGCCGCATTTGACGCATGGGATCGTTTCAACGGCAACATCCACGCGAGGCGCATCACCTGGCGTGGATGTTCGGGTCGGCCATGCCGTGGATCGCACGGACATCGCTCTCAAAGACAGTCAGCATGGCGCACGCTCCTGGCGTGTCCGGTGCTGCTGCACCCGCTTCGCGTGCCGGTGGGTAACCGGCAGCGCGCTCTGTAGTGATCGTGTGGGGTCTGGGCTGACTCCTGCGTGTTGGTAAAACCCGCGATCAGATCTGCGGGTTGAGTTTTTCGCTGCTCTTGTCCTGCAGCTTGTTCAATGCGGCCAGGTAAGCCTTGGCGGATGCAGCAACGATGTCCGGATCGGTGCCGACGCCGTTGACGATGCGACCCGACTTCGACAGACGCACCGTCACTTCACCCTGCGCTTGCGTGCCAGTCGTGATGGCGTTGACCGAGTACAGAAGCTGTTCGGCGCCGCTGGCAACCTTGCTTTCGATGGCGTTGAGCGTGGCATCCACCGGGCCGTTGCCCTCCGCCTCGCCGGTCACCTCCTTGCCGTCGGCGACGAAGACGATGCGTGCGTGCGGGCGCTCACCGGTTTCCGAGCGCTGCGCCAGCGACACGAAGCGGAAGTGCTCACCCTCGCTGTGCTGCGCCTCGTTCGAGACGATGGCGACGATGTCCTCGTCGAAGATTTCGGCCTTCCGGTCAGCCAGTTCCTTGAAGCGCGTGAAGGCGGCATTCAGTTCAGCTTCGGAGTCCAGTTCAATGCCCAGTTCCTGCAGGCGTTGCTTGAACGCGTTGCGGCCGGAAAGCTTGCCCAGGACGATCTTGTTGGCCGTCCAGCCCACGTCTTCGGCACGCATGATTTCGTAGGTATCACGCGCCTTGAGCACGCCATCCTGGTGGATCCCCGAAGCGTGCGCGAACGCGTTGGCGCCCACGACTGCCTTATTCGGCTGCACGACGAAACCGGTGATCTGCGAGACCAGCTTGGAGGCTGGCACGATCTGCGTGGTATCAACACCGACGTCCAGGTTGAAGTAATCGCGGCGCGTCTTCACCGCCATCACCACTTCTTCGAGGCTGGTATTGCCGGCACGCTCGCCCAGGCCGTTAATCGTGCATTCGATCTGGCGGGCGCCGCCCAGCTTGACTGCGGCCAGCGAGTTGGCAACTGCCATACCAAGGTCGTTATGGCAGTGCACCGACCAGATCGCCTTGTCCGAGTTCGGGATGCGCTCGCGCACCGAGCGGATCAGCGCGGCGTAACCTTCCGGCACCGCGTAGCCGACCGTATCCGGCAGGTTGATGGTGGTCGCGCCCTCGGCAATCACGCCTTCCAGCACACGGCACAGGAAGTCCATGTCGGAGCGGCTGCCGTCTTCCGGCGAGAACTCGATGTCATCCGTGAACTGCCGCGCAAAGCGCACTGCCAAGCGTGCCTGCTCATACACCTGATCCGGCGTCATGCGCAGCTTCTTCTCCATGTGCAGCGCCGACGTGGCGATGAACGTGTGGATACGGAACTGGCCGGCCGGCTTGAGCGCCTCGGCTGCGCGCGAAATGTCGCGATCATTCGCACGGGCCAGCGAGCAAATGCGCGAATCCTTGACCGACTGGGCAATCGCACGAATCGCCTCGAAATCCCCATTAGAGCTGGCCGCGAAACCGGCTTCGATCACGTCCACCTTGAGCCGCTCGAGCTGCTTGGCAATGCGGATCTTCTCTTCCTTGGTCATCGACGCACCGGGGGACTGCTCGCCGTCTCGCAAGGTGGTGTCGAAAATAATCAGTTTGTCGCTCATGGCGGCTCCTTGGTGGGGTGACGTTTTTGGCGTCGGTCTTGATGGTGTCTCGAATAATTGGATTTTGGCGGCGCAGAATGCAAAACGCCCCGGCGTGCATGGTTGCAGGCCGGGGCGCTGTGAATCCTGGTTCGCGAAAACTTGGCGGTTTCTGCTTGCCTTGTCTTGCGATTTCCTACGCGCGTGTCCCGACCTGACGACCTAGTAGGTCATCAATCGAGACTAGCGTAATCAGAATGGAAATCGGGCGCGAAAGCATGCGGACGACTATAGACGAATTCAAAAATTGACGCAAGCGCACAAGGACGCAGCGCATCGATCACTCATGCGCTTCGTCCGCTGCAGGTCTGGGCACGCGTGGGCTGCCCTGCTGGCCGTGCAGCGTACGCCAGCCCCACAGCAGATAGCCCGACACTGCATAGCCGACAAACAGACCGAACAGCGCCACCGGCGGATCGCTCGAGATCACCACGAACAGCACAAGCACCAGCACCATCACGCCAAACGGCACACGATGGCGCACATCGAGTGCCTTACCACTGTAGAACGGCGCGTTCGAGACCATCGACAGCCCCGCATACAGCGTCAGCCCAAAAGCGACCCACGGCATCCACAGCTCTTTCACGGGCAGCTTGTTGTCGATCGCCAGCCAGACGAAACCGGCGATCAACGCGGCCGCAGCCGGGCTCGGCATGCCTTGGAAGAAACGCTTGTCGACCGAGCCGATGTTCGTATTGAAGCGCGCCAGACGCAGCGCCGCGCCAGCGCAGTAGACGAACGCAGCCAGCCAGCCCCACTTACCCAGGTCGCGGAGAATCCACTCGTACATCACCAGCGCGGGTGCGACACCAAACGACACCATGTCCGATAACGAGTCGAACTGCTCGCCGAAAGCGCTTTGCGTGTTGGTGATACGCGCGACACGGCCGTCCATGCCATCGAGCACCATCGCCGCAAAGATGGCAATCGCAGCCGTCTCGAAGTTCAGGTTCATCGCCTGCACGATGGCGAAGAAGCCTGCGAACAGCGCGGCCGTCGTGAAGGCGTTGGGCAGCAAGTAAATGCCGCGGCGACGCGGGCGGATGACTTCCAGATCATCATCCTCCGAGCGCGGCTGGTTGTGTCGCAGCGGACGCAGGTGCGTCACGTTGCTGGTGGTGAAACGCTTCTTGCGTCGATTGAACGCGGGCATGGCGGCCTCCGGATCAGTCCAGTTCGGCAAGCACCGTGAGCGTGGCGGACACCTTTTCGCCGATCGTCACGCGCGGGCGTGCGGTCAGCGGCAGGTACACGTCGACGCGCGAACCGAAGCGGATGAAACCATAGCGCTGGCCACGCGCGAGCGTCTCGCCTGCCCTGGTATAGCAAAGGATACGCCGCGCAATCAAACCAGCGACTTGGACCGACGTGACGACCTGGCCGTCAGCGCGACGCAGCACGACCGCGTTGCGCTCGTTTTCCAGCGACGCCTTGTCCAGATCGGCATTCACGAACTTGCCCGGGAAGTACTGGACTTGCTGCACCGTGCCATCCACCGGCGCGCGGTTCGAGTGCACGTTGAAGACGTTCATGAACACGCTGATCTTTAGCGCATCGCGATCGGCATACGGGTCACGCACTTGTTCGACGGCCACGATGCGGCCGTCTGCTGGTGAGAGGATCGCGTTGGCCTGCGTGGGCACGGCACGGGCCGGGTCGCGGAAAAACTGCAGCACAAACAGCGTCAGCACCCAGAACGGCCACGCCCAGCCGAAGCCAGCGGCCATTTGCACGATAAGCGAGACGATGAAAATCCCGCCCAGATACGGCCAGCCCTCTCGGGCGATGATGGGATGCGGATACGTGTTGTTCAAATCAGACCTCGACAGCGTCTTGAAGGAAATGCGGCATTCTAGCCGACACGGGGCCGCACCAGCACTTGAAACGGTGGTGAATCCCATCGATTCAGCATAAAAAAACCAGCCCGGAGGCTGGCTTTCTTTTCGCATAAGGCGCGGGCCGATCAGTTCTTCGACTGGTCGACCAGCTTGTTCTTGGCGATCCACGGCATCATCGCGCGCAGCTTGGCGCCAACTTGCTCGATCTGGTGCTCTTCGGTCAGGCGGCGGCGCGAAATCAGCGTCGGCTGGCCTGCCTTGTACTCCAGCAGGAAGCTCTTGGCGTATTCGCCGGTCTGGATGTCCTTCAGGCATTGCTTCATGGCCTTCTTGGTCTCTTCGGTCACGACGCGCGGGCCGGTGACGTACTCGCCGTATTCGGCGTTGTTCGAGATCGAGTAGTTCATGTTGGCGATGCCGCCTTCGTAGATCAGGTCGACGATCAGCTTCAACTCGTGCAGGCACTCGAAGTACGCCATTTCCGGAGCGTAGCCGGCTTCCACCAGCGTCTCGAAACCTGCCTTGATCAGCTCGACCGTACCGCCGCACAGCACGGCTTGTTCGCCGAACAGGTCGGTTTCGGTTTCTTCGCGGAAGTTGGTCTCGATGATACCGGCGCGGCCGCCGCCGTTGGCGGTAGCGTACGACAAGGCGATGTCACGTGCGGCGCCCGACTTGTCCTGGTGCACAGCGATCAGGTGCGGCACGCCGCCACCTTGGCTGTACGTACCACGCACGGTGTGGCCCGGCGCCTTCGGGGCGATCATGATGACGTCCAGGTCAGCGCGCGGGATCACGGCACCGTAGTGCACGTTGAAACCATGAGCGAAGGCCAGTGCGGCACCTTGCTTGATGTTGCCGTGCACTTCGTTCTTGTACACGTCGGCGATCTGCTCGTCCGGCAGCAGGATCATGACAACGTCAGCTTCCTTCACCGCCTCGGCCACTTCCTTGACTTGCAGGCCAGCATTGACGGCCTTGTTCCACGACGCACCGCCCTTGCGCAGACCGACCGTGACCTTCACGCCCGAGTCGTTCAGGTTCAGGGCGTGGGCATGGCCTTGCGAGCCATAGCCGATGATGGTGACGTTCTTGCCCTTGATCAGGGAGAGGTCGGCGTCCTTGTCGTAAAACACTTTCATGGTGATGTCCTAATTTTCAAATACTTCAATATCGATGGGGGCCGGCAGCACGCTCGCGCCGGTTCAAACCTTCAGAATGCGCTCGCCGCGGCCGATGCCCGAGCCGCCCGTACGGACGGTCTCAAGAATGGCAGCGCGATCGATGGCGTCAAGGAACGCGTCAAGCTTGCTGCCGTTGCCGGTCAGCTCGATCGTGTAAGTCTTCTCGGTCACGTCGATGACGCGGCCGCGGAAGATATCCGCCGTACGCTTCATCTCCTCGCGCTCCTTGCCGACTGCCCGCACCTTCACGAGCATCAACTCGCGCTCGATGTGCGCGCCTTCGGTCAGGTCGACGACCTTGACGACTTCCACCAGGCGGTTCAAGTGCTTGGTGATCTGTTCGATGATGTCGTCCGAACCGGTCGTGACGATCGTCATGCGCGTCAGCGAGGCGTCTTCGGTCGGCGCGACCGTCAG